>DVLH01000061.1 GCA_018715585.1 Candidatus Aphodomonas merdavium | reverse complement strand
CGCCACGGCGTCCGCCTTGTTGAACACAAAGCGCTTTCCGCGCGAGCGGATGAGGGAAGAGACAAGCATCAGCACAACCTCTTCCGGCAGGCGCAAATCCTCAATCCAGCCGTAAACGATCTGAAAATCCTGCGGGTGCAGCAGCCGGTCCGGCCCAAAGAGCGCCTGCAGGCTGTTGTTAAAATCGGCATAGCGGTAGAGGCCGTCGTCATCCTGCGCGCGGTTGAGTTCCAGCTGCTTGAGATTGATATAGGCATAGGCGGGCGGATTGTCGCTCACGCGGCGCACAAGCCCCACCCGCTCCCAATAGCCAAACGCGTTTTCAACCTGGCGCACTTCCATGCGCAGCTCCCGCGCAATCGTCTCAATGGACGCGCTTTGCACCGGATGGTAACACTGCATCAGCCCGTAGAGGTACACCTTGACGAAATCGCCATCGGCGTTTGGCATGTATTCCTGCAAAAACAGGTTTTCCACCGGCGTCGCGTCAAACATCGCGAAGCGGTTGTCAAACGAAAACAGCGCCATGGTCACGTGCGCGGCTGCCCGCCGAACGTCTCGTCCGGCAGCAGCGGTTGCCCCTGCCAGCCACGGAAATAATCGCAGACATAGCGTGCGGGAACGTCATAGCGGCCGCTTTCCTGGCGGTGATGCACCGCACAGCAGCCGCACTGGGCATAAACCTCGCAGGTTTTGCACGGTTCGGGCAGCGGCTTGTCGTCAGCAAAGCCGCGCAATTTCTCCCATGCCGCCGCAAATCCTTCCTCCAGCGGGCGGCCAATCGCGCGCTTGGGGTCGTCGTCCATGTTGCAGGCGACCATATCGCCGTTCCATTGGATGGTATAAGTCACAAGGCCTGCACCGCAAAAAACGGCCTTGCGCGCGCTTGGATCGACAGGCTCGCATCCCTCGTTGGAGGGCACGAACTTCTTTTCGTTCGTAAAGCGCACAAGCTCCTCCGCCCCCAAGCGGCAGGAAAGGGCTTGCGAACACGCGCCGCGCACGGCAGGCAGCGGCTGCAAGCAAAAGTCCAACGACAGCGCGCGTTCGGCGGCGAACGCCTTCATCGCGTCGTAATCGTCCATATTTTCGCGGATCAGTGTGCCTTTGAGCCGCAGCGACGGCACAAACTGGCGCAGCGTATCAATCGCCTCTACGGCGCGCTCGTATCCCTCCGCCCAGCCGCCGACGCGCTGGTACGTCTCCGGGCTGGCGCCATAGAGCGTGATTTCCAGGCTCTGCGGCGGCCGCTCGCGCAGCAGGTCATATGTTTCCTTGGTGAACATCGTTGCGTTCGTAAAAAGGCGCAGCAAAAAGCCCATCTCGGAAAGCGCGGTGTAAATCTGGGCGAAATCTTTGCGCAGGAGCGGCTCGCCGCCCGTCAGCAGCAGGTCCACCGTGCCCGCGTCAAACGCCATTTTCCCCAGGCGAATCCATTCTTCGGCCGTCAGCAACCGTCCCTGTTGCGCCGCCTGCGGCGGATCCAGGCGCATGTAGCACATTTTGCACTTCATGCTGCAAAACGGGGTCAGCTCGAACGTACCTTTGTGCGGGATGTGCAGCTGCATCGCCTGTTCGAGCATGGCCTGCTGCCAGGCGTTGAAGTTCTGGGTTTTTTCGTAATTTTCCTGGCGGATCCGCAGGGCTTCTTCCTGCGTATAAAGCCCGGCCTTATTTTGTTCCATCGGCATTTGGCGCCTCCTGCGCCGGAGCGTCCTCCGCCTGCGGTGCATCGCCTTCCTCCGGGCGGTAGACGGTCACGGAAAACTCTACATGTTGAAAGAGGTTGCACTCCGCGCACTGCTGCACGAACGAGTCGACGTTCTCTGCCGCCTCAATCTCTTCAACGTTATACTCCTTCATCGCCGCGGCGATAAGCTTCTCGCGCGTAGGTTCGGGCTTTTGCGCCTCCTGAAAGAGGAACGCGCCCGTTTCGTTGAGCGTGATCATGCCGCGGTACTCCTTCATCCGGGCGCCGGTGGGCATCACCATGTACGCTTCGCCGACCTTGCGAAGGATGTATCCGTCCTTAACGCCCACGCGCACCTCCAGGTGGCTGTACGTCTGCTGCATTCCCGCAGGCACGGCGTCCAGCGCCTCCTGCGTGATGCCGAACATCTGCTTGAGCTGCTCGGGCACCGCATCCACCGGGAAAGTGCCGAAGTCATGCTCGGTAATCTCCTCGCCCAAGCGGCCCGTCTGCTGCTGTTGATCCTGCTGCAACTGTTTCTTTTCCTCCGCCATGTGCGTTTCCTCCTTACTGTTGTCCCCCGCCGTCAAGCGATTGTTTTATTTCCTTCCGTTTCCCTGCGCTCCATCGCGCATGCCCAGCGCGCCAAGCAGGCAGAGCCGCTCGTCCGCAATGCGCATGCCTTCCACTTCCTCCGTGCGCGTGGCGCGCCCCGTCAAGCGTAGGCGGACGTAATTGAACAGCCGGTGCGCCCACGCCACCGGCAGAAGCCAGGGATGCCTGCGCGCGTAAAGATACGGCGCTTTCAACGTCCTGGCGGAAGGGAACAGCGCGCGCAAAAGACGGCCCTTGTCCCCATCGGCGCTTTCAAAGCTGCGGTATACCACCGCCGCCGAGCGCGTGCGCTCTTTCGAGCTCTTGCCGAACACGCCGGCGCTGAGAATATCCTCCAGCAGCGCCTGCGCGCCCTGCGCCTGCATGTCCGCGCCATACCAAGGCCCGTCCGGCAGCGAGAGCCACTGCCGGCAAATTTCCAGCAGCGCATCCAGCATCCCTTCCAGCCCCAGCGACCGCATCTGCGCGCGCAGCGCGGCAAAATCAATCTCGCCGCCGCGCTTTTGGACATACAACGAAAAATCCGCCAGCTGGCGCAGGCCGAATCCCGTTGTGATCAGGTGTTTGGCCATGTGCAGCAGCAAAAAAGCCAGATGCTCCTGCGGTGGGAATACCCACGCCTGGCCGCAATAGACCTCCTCGCGCACGGCGCGCTCGACCGCAAACACCGTTCCCTCGTCAAGCCGTGCGAGGAAGCCCGTCTCCGTCTTGTCGAACAAGCGCTCGTGCAGCTCCACGCGCAGCCCCTGCTCGCCGCGCAGCACGTGCACGCCCGGCTCCTCCTCCAGCAGCGCATAGCCGGCCGTTTCCATCGCCGCAAGGGCAGCCTGTTGCTGTTCGGGCGCAACGAGCAGGTCCAAGTCGCTCATCGTGCGCAGATCCGGCTGCGGATAGAGCGCTTTGAGCGCCATGCCCTTGAGCATGACGGCCTTCACGCCGGCAGCCTCCAGCGCCTGCGTGAGCATGCTGGCCTGAATGGCCAGCGCGCCTTGGCTCATCATTTCGTTGAGCGCCAAGGCCTGCCATTTTTCGCGCAGCTCCCCTGCGGGCGCCTCATCCTCTGGCAGCGACAGCGCCGCATCCAAGAGCAGGGATTCGATATGATGGCTCTTTGCCATCTGCACCAGCGCGTCCCAATCCGCGCCCACGGCGCTTTGCGGCGGCATGGTTTTGCCATGCAGCGCGCAATCCAGCAGCCGCAGCAGCAGCGTTTGTGTTGGATTCATCCGCCATTCCTCCCGGAGCGCACGGCAAAAAAGCGCCGTAACGCCGGCTCAAGGATACATGAAAACGCAAAAAACGTCAAGATTAAAGACAGCAATCTGCGTACGGTCACAGGCAACGGCCCGGACGGCCTTTCGCGGCAGGAACGTTCTTGCCGCTTTTTGTTCCTTGCAAAACAGATCAATCGCCTTTTGAACGCTTTTACAAAAACCGGCAAAAAAGGCAAGGCAAAACACGTTGCCATAAAAAGCTGGCTTCTCCCCTTTTTTCCGGCGCATGCACCCGCCATTTTCGCAAAACATAACGATACGGTGTGAGACCGTTTGAAAGGGGCGCTGCCCGTGATTGTTTGCAAGTTCGGCGGGACGTCGCTTTGCGACGCCACCCGCTTTTTCCGCGTGGCGGATCTCATCGCAAAGGATTCCGCCCGCCGCGTCGTCGTGCCGTCCGCGCCGGGAAAACGCTTTGCGGAAGATGAAAAAATCACTGATTTGCTTCTTCAATGCTATGGCGCCGGCCAGGCGCGCGCGCAGGAACTCTTCGCGCACGTGCGCCAACGTTATGCCGTCATCGCAAAGGAGCTCGGTTTTGCAGGCCTGCTCGACGAGCAGCTGGAACAAATTCAGCGGCGGTTTCGGCACGAAAGCCTGCCCTGGGCGCTGAGCCGCGGCGAATACCTCAGCGGGCTTTTGCTGGCAAAGCTGCTCGACTGGTCGTTTTTAGACGCGGCGCAGGCGGTTTTTTTCGGCGCAGACGGCCGCTGCGATCTTGAAAAAACCGAATCGGCACTGCGTGCGGCGATGCCGCACAAGGGCGGCCTCGTGTTGCCCGGCTTTTATGGCGCAGCGTCGGACGGTAGCATCCGTACATTCCCGCGCGGCGGATCAGATATCACCGGCGCCATTGCAGCGCGGGCGCTGGGCGCGTCGCTGTATGAAAACTGGACGGACGTTCCCGGCGTGTTGGCGGCCGACCCGCGCATCGTCCCGCAGGCAAGGGTCGTCGAGAGCTTAAGCTACCGCGAGCTGCGAGAGCTTTCCGCCATGGGCGCGGGCGTGCTCCAGGAAGAGGCGGTGCTGCCCGTGCGCGAGGCGGGCATCCCCATCGCCGTGCGCTCCACGCTCGACCCATCCGCTCCGGGTACGCTCATTCAACCGCTGCAAACCTCAAGCCCTTTGCCCGTCACAGGCGTGACGGGGCGGCGCGGTTTTGTGCCCATCATGCTGGAAAAAACGCTGCTGCGCTCGGACCCGCTGCTGATACAGCGCGCGTTGGAAACGCTCAATACCTTCCGCGTTCCCCTGGAGCATATGCCCTCCGGCGTCGATACGCTTTGCCTGCTTGTGCCGGAATGCGCCCTTGCACCATGCCGGGAAGCGCTCCAGCGCGCCCTGTTCACCGCGCTCAAGCCGGACAGCATTGAGCTTGGAAAGCCGCTTGCCCTGCTGGCCATCGTAGGCAACGGCATGCGCGGCCGGCGCGGGGTGGCGGCACAGGTGTTGGACGCGCTGGCGGACGACGGCATCCGGGTACGCA
Organism: Candidatus Aphodomonas merdavium; assembly: GCA_018715585.1. Lineage (GTDB taxonomy): Bacteria > Bacillota > Clostridia > Christensenellales > Aristaeellaceae > Aphodomonas > Aphodomonas merdavium. Next base: position 1,141 of record DVLH01000061.1, on the reverse strand, counting down.
TGCTCAACTACGGCGCCGGCGGCTTTACGCTGCTTATCGGCGTGGATGAAGATGATTTTGAGGACGGCATCCGCTCCGCCTACCGCGGTGCCTTCTCCCAAGAAGCATAGCCACCCTATATAGCAGCTTGATTCGTTGACAAAAGCATCCCATCGTTTCACCGGGGCCGGCCTTACGGGCCGGCCCCGGTGATTCTTCTGTCCGCCGCATCTTGCGGGCATGCGGCAGAAGATCTTGCGCGTTCCTGCGGGGCAAAGCGTTGTGAAGAGGGCGGATTCATGGTACAATGCATGTATACTTTCGCCTGCAAAGGAAGCGTTCACAATGACTGATGCCGCCTTTCCCGCCATCCGCCAGGCCGTCGTCTTGGCCGGCGGAACCGGCATGCGCCTGAGGCCTTTTACCGACGACCAGCCCAAGCCGATGTATCCTTTCGAGGGCAAGCCTTTCCTGCAATACCTGCTCGAGCAGGTCCGGTCTTTCGGCATTGAGGAGGTCGTGCTGCTGCTGGGCTATCTGCCCGAAAAAATCATGGACGCCTTTGGCGATGGCACGCGCTTTGGCGTACACATCCGCTATGAGGTGACGCCGGTGGAATACGAAACGGGCGCGCGCCTGCGCGCGGCGCTCGGCTGCCTCAGCAATGCGTTCCTGCTGCTCTATTGCGACAACTACTGCCCGGTTGATTATCAACGCCTCGTAAAGACTTTTTTCCGCAGCGGCGCATCCCTTTGCCTGAGCGCCTACGCAAACCGCGACGGCTACACGCGCTCCAACCTGCTTGCCGCGCCGGACGGGCGCGTGCTCGTCTACGATAAGCAGCGGCAAACGCCCGGCCTCTCGGGCGTGGATATCGGCTATGCGCTCGTACGGCGCGAGGCCGTCGAGCGGATGCCCGCGCAAAACGGCAACTTTGAGGCGCTTGTCTATCCCACGCTGGCGCGCGAGGGCAAGCTCTACGCCGCCTTTACCGAGCACCGGTATTACTCCATCGGTTCCTGGGAGCGCATTGCCCTTGCGCGCGCGTTCTTCTCGCCGCGCAAGTTTGCCTTCCTGGACAGGGACGGCACGCTGAACGAACGGGCGCCCCGCGCGCAGTATATTACTACCCCGGAAGCGTTCATATGGCTTCCCGGCGCAC
>DVLH01000060.1 GCA_018715585.1 Candidatus Aphodomonas merdavium | reverse complement strand
AGAGCCGGCAAGCCCTCCAAAACGCTATAAGTGGTATGACAATTGAAAATAAACCACAATTTGATGCGCTGGAAGATGGCTGGAGAAGTGGCTTCAAAGCAGATGCCCTGTCCGCGAGTGAATATGTGTGGTGCAAAAATTTACTGCTTTGAACTAATAATGCATACCAGAAACGGCAGAAATCGCTACAGAGAAGATCGATTTTGCAGTTGACATTTTTGAACAAAAGAATATAATTTGTATTATTAAGTTTAGGAGGGAAAACCGTATGAAAAAACTGATTGCCTTGGCGCTTGTTATGCTCATGGCAGCCGGACTCATCACCAGTGCGGCGGCGGAAGAAAAAGTGTACAACGTCGTCAACCTGGTAAACGGTAACCTGGGCGACAAATCCTTCTTCGACTCCGCCGAGGACGGTCTCCGGCGCCTGGCGGAAGATGGCCGCATCACCTACAAGACGATCGAAATGGGTGGCCTGGACAGCGATCAACCGCTCTGGCTTTCGACCCTCTACGAGGTTTCCGATGCGGGCACGTATGACCTGATCGTCTGCGGCACGTATCAGATGCCCGACTACCTGCTGGAAGTGGCTGAGCAGTATCCGGACCAGAAATACCTCATCTACGACGACACTACCTATGTTGGCGAGCTGGACAACGTGGTCAACGTCTCGTTTAAGCAGAACGATACGGGCTATATGTGCGGCGTGCTTGCGGCAGCGCTGACGACCGAGACGGACTTCCGCTGCATCAACCCCGAAAAGGTCGTGGGCTTTGTGGGCGGCGTGGACAGCCCCGTCATCAACGACTTCCTCTATGGCTTCATTGAGGGCGCGCTTAGCGTCGATCCGGAAATCAAAGTTTGCACCCGCTACACCAACGACTATGTCGATACGGCCATTGCCAAAGAATATGCCTACAGCATGATTAACGACTATGCGTGCGATATCATCTGGGGCGTGGCAGGCAACTCCGGCAACGGCGCGGCCGAGGCTGCGCTGGAGACAGGCAAGGCGCTGTTCATCGGCGTGGACTCCGACCAGGAGCTGACGTTCTCGGAAGAGTTGGCCAGCATTACGCTGACCTCCGGCCTGAAGAACATCGGCGACGCGTTGATCTGGATCTTTGACCAGTGGGATGCCGGCACCACGTACTGGGGCACTGAGGTCAACCTGGGCATTGCCGAGGGCGGCGTAGGCATCGTGACGGACAAGAACTTTACGACCCTCCCTGAAAGCGTGCAGAACGCCGTGCTGGAAGCACAGGAAAAGATCGTCTCCGGCGAGATCGTCGTCAGCAGCGCTATTACCGACAACGAAGGCGCCATGGCGCTTCGCGACTCGGTGCAGCCTTAACAAAACCGCTCGGTTTGAGGGGAAGCCATTCGCTTCCCCCTTTCTTTATTGCGGGGAGTACGCAGGGAAGGGAGAGAGCCATCCTATGGATCAAAGCGGGGCGGCACGGGCCGCCATGGAAGAACAGGACGTCGTTGTCATGCGCGGGATTACCAAGATTTACGCCAACGGCATCGTGGCCAACAAGGACGTGGATTTTTCCGTGCGCAAGGGCGAAATTCATGCGCTCATGGGGGAAAACGGCGCGGGAAAATCGACGCTAATGAAGATGCTCTTTGGCATGGAACAGCCGACGTCGGGCGAAATCCTTGTGGATGGACGCCAGATTGCGCTCACCTCGCCAAACGTCGCCATCGCGCACGGCATTGGCATGGTGCACCAGCACTTTATGCTCGTGCCGTCGCTGACGGTGGCGGAAAACATCGTGCTGGGCATTGCGCCGCGCAAAGGCGGCGTTTTTGTGGACATGCAAAAGGCGCTCAGCCTCACGCGCAAATATGCGCAGGAGTTTAATTTTAACGTCGATCCCAACGCAAAGGTGATGGATATCCCCGTTGGAATGAAACAGAAAGTGGAAATCCTCAAAGCGCTTGTGCGCGGGGCGAAAATCCTGATCCTGGATGAGCCGACGGCTGTGTTGACCACGCAGGAAACGACGGAACTGTTTCGAGAGCTGATCAACCTGAAAAAACAGGGATACACCATCATCTTTATTTCCCACAAGCTGCGCGAGATTATGCAGATTACGGACAGGCTGACCATTTTGCGCGGCGGGCGGTCGATGGGCGTATATAATACGCGTGAGGTGACGGAACAGGAAATCAGCCGGCTGATGGTCGGACGAGACGTGGTGCTTTCCGTGCAGAAAGAGCCGGCCAAGCCCACGCAGACGGTGCTTAGCGTGCGCGGCCTGAGCTACACAAACGACTGGAACCGCAAAATGCTCGACGGCGTTTCATTTTCGGTGCGCAAGGGGGAGATCCTCGGCGTTGCGGGCGTGGAGGGCAACGGCCAGCGTGAGCTTGTGGACATTCTCTTTGGCCTGGGGCGCAGGCCGGATACGGGGGAGATCACCGTCAACGGCAAGCCGATCGTTGGCCTTGGGCAGGACAAGCTGCGCGCGATGGGCATTTCACTCGTGCCGGAAGACCGCATGATCTACGGTATCGCTGCCAATGCGACCATTGAAGAGAACGTAACCAGCGACCGTGTGCAGAAAAAAGAATTCAACCACGGGCCGCTGTTCAATATGAAAGCGCTGCATAAGGAGTCGGACAGGCTGATTGAAGAGTTCCAAGTGCTCTGTTCCTCCCGCGCGCAAAAGGTGGGAATGCTCTCGGGCGGCAACATTCAAAAGGTCGTCGTTGCGCGCGAGTTTTCCTCCAACCCCACGCTGATCATCGCGGACCAGCCGACGCGCGGCATTGACGTGGGCGCGACGGAGTTTATCCGCAAAGAATTGGTGCGCCTCTCGCGCGCGGGCGCTGCGGTGCTGCTGGTGTCCGCGGATTTAAACGAGGTGATGGAGCTGTCCGATTCGCTCATCATTCTGCATAACGGCAAAATTGCCGCCTATTTTGAGGATACGAGCGTGCTGACGGACGAAATCATGGGCGAATACATGCTGGGTTTGAAAAAGCAGGATGACGCCCAGATCGGGAGGGTTTGCCATGAATAATCGGCGGCGCATGACGCTGTTTAACCTCATCCGCGGCTGCGCGGCAATTCTAATGGCGCTGCTTGTGGCCGCAATTCTAATTTTCATCAGCTGTGACGAGCCATGGCTGGCGCTGCGCTATTTGATTCTTAGCCCGGTGCTGGATTTTAAAGAAACCATTTCTTTTAACGCCATGTCGCTTTATACAATCTTTGGCAACATGATCCCCATCATGTTTACGGGCCTTGGCGTGTGCGTGATGTTTTCGGCCAATGAATTCAACTGCGGCGGCGAAGGCTGCGTGATGGTGGGCGCGTTCGTGGCGTCGCTGTGCGCCATCTACATCCCCATGCCAGGCTTTTTGCATCCGCTCTTTTGCGTGCTGGTGGCGATGCTCGTCTGCGGGGCGATCATGCTCATTCCAGCGCTGCTCAAGGTCAAATTGGGCGCAAGCGAGATGGTCTGCACGCTGATGCTCAACTATGTCCTCCTCTATATCGTCAAACATTTCCTTACGAATGTCTTTGCCGACCGTAGTCGCGGCCAGACGCAGACGCTGCGCTTTTTGGATACGGCGCAAATCCCTTCCATCGTCGTGCGCGCAAAGCTGACATGGGGATTTTTCATCGCCATCGCCTGCGCGGCGCTGATTTGGCTGTTCATGTACCGCACACGCTGGGGGTATACGATTCGCATGCTGGGCGTGAACAAGCTGTTTTCCGGCTATTCCGGGCTGAAAGTCGGCGGGACGGTAGTGCTGGCACAGGTGGTCGGCGGCATGCTCTCGGGCATGGGCGGCTCCATCGAGATGCTGGGACGGTATACGTCGTTTAAATGGAACAGCCTGCCGGGCTACGGCTGGGATGGCATGACGGTGGCCATCCTGGCCAAGAACAACCCCGCATTCGTACCGTTGGCAGCGTTTTTCATTGCCTATCTGGACAGGGGCTGTCAACTGATGGCAACTTACTGCGACATCTCCTCCAACATGATCGACATCATTCAGGCCGTCATCTTCCTCTTCTTTGCCGCTGAGCAATTCCTTGCCGGTTACCGGCAAAAGCTTGTCGTCAAAGGCGCTCGGGAAGAGCTGCTGGCTGCGGAAGGAGGCGCCCGCGCATGAGCGATTTCCTTTCTATGCTGTGGCAAACAGCGTTCTTCTTCTCTATCCTGCGCATTACCGCGCCGATTCTCTTTGCGGCGCTTGGCGCCGTCGTTTCAGAAAAGGCGGGCTGCTCTAACATCGGCTTGGAAGGAATCATGATGATCTCGGCGCTCTTTGGCGCGCTGAGCAGCTATTGGACGCAGAGCTGGCTCGTGGGCGTGCTTGCGGCGATGCTTGTCGGCGCGCTCGTGGGATTCATGATCGGGTTTTTCGCCCTCAAGCTTAAAACGGATATCATCCTGGCCGGTATTGCCGTCAACATGATCGGCGACGGCGGCACGCAGTTTTTGCTTTACCTCTTCACCGGCATGAGCGGCAACACGTCCGGCCTGACGACGGCGAAAATGCTCATCCCTACGGTAAAGATTCCCCTGCTGGACAAAATCCCCGTCTTGGGCGAGATTTTCTCGGGCCATGCGGTGCTGACGTATGTGGCGTTTTTGATGGTGCTCTTGCTATGGATTATGCTGCAAAAGACGCCGCTGGGGCTGAACATCCGCGCGGTGGGGGAAAACCCCAACGCCGCTTCCTCCGTCGGCGTTAGCGTGCTGCGGTACAAGTACATTGCGCTGTCGATGGGCGGTGCGCTGGCCGGGCTTGGCGGCGCGTTTATGAGCATGTACTATTCACAAAGCTGGAATGTGAACATGGTGGCGGGGCGCGGCTTTATTGCCCTTGCCGCAGAGGCGATGGGCAACCACACGCCGCTTGGCGCGATGCTTTCTTCGATGCTCTTTGGCCTTGCGCAGGCTGTCAGCATTAAGGTGGCCGGCCTGCCGGGATTCTCCAGCGACCTTGTTTCTGCCATTCCCTATGCGATTACGATTCTGGGCCTCGCTATTTATGCGGCCATGCGTATCAGCCGCGCCAAATCAGTGCATCGCATCCGCGTGCCGAAAGCTATGAGGTGACAGATGAAAAAGCAAATACCGATTATTATGGATTGCGACCCGGGTCACGACGATGCAATCGCGCTCGTGCTGGCCGCGGCCAGCCCGCAGCTAGACATTCGCTGCGTGACGACGACGGCGGGCAACCAAACGCTGGAAAAGACGACGTATAACGCGCTGCGCATTTTGACGCTGCTTGGCCGCACAGAGATCCCCGTGGCCAAGGGGCGCAAGGTGCCGATGCTGGCCGAGCCCATGCAGGCCCCCAGCGTTCACGGCGTTTCCGGGCTGGACGGTCCGCCGCTCCCGGAGCCGGGCCAGAAGCTTTCACCGCTTTCCTCGGTGGAAATGATGGCGCAGACCATTCGCGCCTGTCCCGAGCCGTTGACGATTGTGGCCACGGGGCCGCTGACAAACGTAGCGGGGCTTTTGCTGGCGCATCCGGAGCTTAAAGAGCGCATCGCGCGCATTTCCCTGATGGGCGGCGGCCTGTGCCACGGCAACTGGACGCCTGCGGCCGAGTTTAACATTCTCGTGGACCCGGAGGCGGCGGACATCGTCTATCAAAGCGGCATCCCGATTACGATGGCGGGGCTGGACGTGACGGAAAAGGCCGTGCTCTATGAAGAAGACTTTGCGCGCATCCGCGCGGTGGGCAACCGCGTGGCTGTGACGGTTGCGGACTGGCTGGACTTCTTTTATGCTTACCATAAAAAGCTTGGCTATGCGGGCGCGACGGTGCACGACCCTGTGGCCGTGACGGCGCTGATCCGCCCGGAAATCCTTACGGCACGCCCGGTGCATGTGGACATTGAAACGGACGGCGACTATTGCCGGGGAGCGACGGTGGCGGACTGGTTCGGTGTGACGGGCAAAGCCCTCAACGTCACGGCGCTGACGGATATTGACCGGGAGGCATTTGCGGCGCTGATTGTCGAGGCCGTCTCGTTTTACCAAGAGGAGGGCAAGGCATGACGAACGAAAGACTTCCTGTGTGGATTGACTGTGACCCCGGTGTGGATGATGCCTGCGCGCTCCTGCTTGCCTCGCGCCTTGATTGCCTGGAGATCCGGGGGATATCGGCTGTGGCGGGGAACGTCCCGCTTGAAAAGACGTTCTGGAACGCTCGCGCGCTTTCGGAATTTTACGGCATGCAGGCGCCGGTTTATCCCGGCGCGGCGCGGCCGTTGCGAGGGGAGCAGCATACGGCGGAGTATTTTCACGGGGAAAATGGGCTGGGCGAGTGTACGCTGCCGGCGCCGGAGCGGCCGGAGGAGACAAAGCCCGCCTGGGATGCGCTCTATGAGGAGGCCGTGCGCCAGCAGGGCAAGTTGACGGTGATCGCTCTAGGGCCGATGACCAATCTGGCCACGACCCTGATGAAATATCCCGATTTTGCCGGGCGTGTCGCGCGCATTTTGATGATCGTGGGAGGCTCCGAACACGGCAACGTAACGCCTGCGGCCGAGTTTAACGCCTATGCCGACCCGGAGGCCGCCGCTATGCTGTTCCGCTGCGGTGCGCCGCTTGTGATGCTGGGGCTGGATGTGTGCATGAAGGCGCACGCATATCCGCAGGAATTGGAGGCAGTCTTTGCGCCGGATACGCCGCAGGCGAACTTCCTGCGGGATGCGCACCGCTTCTCCCTGCGCGCCAGCGCGCGCTTTGGGCTGGACCGCTTGGCGCTCTGCGATAGCTGCGCCGTGCTTTATGCTGCCAATCCGCAGCTTTTTACGGGCGTGCGCTGTGGTGTCGCCGTGGAGACGCGCGGCCGCTATACGCGCGGCAAAACGGTGGTGGATGCGGTGACGGATCATAAGTTTGATTTTGAAAACGCCTTGTTTATTTACGGCGTTGATCGAGAGGAATTCCTTAAAAAGATGGCGAACCTTGTGGCGGGATGCCAGGTGGAAAGCGAAACCAAATAGAAAGGGACGAAAAAGATGCCGCTTGTTACTTGCGAAAAAATGTTGCTGGATGCACAGCGGGGAAAATACGCTATCGGCGCGTTTAACGCGGAAAACATGGAAATGATGCAGGCAATCGTCGCTGCGGCGGAGGAACTGCGCGCGCCGGTCATGATTCAAACGACGCCTTCAACGGTAGCTTATGCCACGCCGGAGCTGTTTGCGGCCAACGCCCGCGCGCTGGCCGAGGCGGCAAGCGTGCCCGTGTGCATTCATCTGGATCATGGCAACAGTGTGGCGCTGTGCATGCGTGCGCTACGCGCAGGCTATACCAGCTTGATGATGGACGGATCGCTTTTGCCCTATGAAGAAAACGTAGCCACCGTCGGTTTGGTGGCAAGCGCGGGCAAAGCATGCGGCGTTCCGGTAGAAGGCGAGCTGGGCAAGGTGGGCGGCAAAGAGGACAGCCATGACGGTGGCGCGGGCGGCTACACCGACCCGCAGGAAGCGCTGGATTTTGTGCGCCGCACGGGCGTAACGTCGCTGGCTGTGGCGATTGGCACGGCGCATGGCGTTTACCATGGCGTGCCGAAGCTGGATGTGGAGCGGCTCAAGGAAATCCGCGCGCTGGTGGATGTGCCGCTGGTGCTCCATGGCGCGTCGGGCCTGTCCGACGAAGCCGTGCGCGCGTGTATTGCCGAGGGCATTTGCAAGGTAAACTTTGCCACGGAGCTGCGCATTGCGTATACGCAGGCCGTGCGTGCTTTCCTTTGCGCCGACGAAAAGGCGTTTGATCCGAAAAAATACGGCGAAAAAGCGCGGGTAGCCGTAAAGGCGCTGGTCGCAGGCCGCATGCGCGTGTGCGGATGCGACGGGAAGGCATAAGGCGGACGGGGCGATGGAGAAATATGTACTCGGCGTAGACTTTGGTACGCTCTCTGTGCGCGCGGTGCTTTTGCGCGCGCGCGACGGTGCGCAGCTGGCAACGGCATCCCGTAGCTATGGCGCGTATGATACGGAGCTTCCCGGCGGCGTACCGCTGCGCCCGCTTGGCTGCGGCGCCGTGCCGGAGGAATACCGCAGCATGTTTGCCCAGGCCGTTCGGGAAACGGTGCGCCTTGCAGATGTACCCAAAGAGGACATTGCGGGCATTGCCGTGGACTCGACGAGCTGCACGCTTGTGACGCTTGACGCCGAGGGCGTGCCGCTGTGTGAGCGCGAGCGCTTTCGCCGCGAGCCGGATGCATACATAAAAGTTTGGAAAAGCCATAGCGCCGAGGCGGAAGCGCGCCGGCTGATGCGCTGCGCGCAAGAAATGGGCGAACCGTTTTTAAACGCATGCGGTCACAAAGTGAGCAGCGAATGGTTTTATCCTAAAATGCTGGAGACGCTGTGGAATGCACCGCAGGTTTACGAGGCGGTGCAATCCTTCCTGGATTGTGCAGACTGGATTAATTTTTTGCTGACGGGGAAAATTGTCCGCTCCATCAACGCAATGGGGATTAAAGGCTTCCTGCGCGCAGGGCGTTACCCTTCGGAAGCGTTTTTGCGGGCGGTGGACCCTGCGTTCGCCGGCGCAAACGCGAAGGTTTCCGGCCCGCTTGCGCGTTGGGGCGAGCGAGTGGGCAGTTTGACGGAGCAGGCCGCCGCATGGCTGGGGCTTCCAGCGGGCATTGCGGTGGGATGCGGGTCTATCGACGGCCATGTCGCTGTGGCTGCGCTGGGAATGCGCCAGGACGGCGATTTGCTGCTGTCGCTTGGTACGAGCAACGTTGAAGCGCTGTTGAGTGCAACTTATTCCGAAATGCCGGGCATTTGTGCCATGGCGCGCGATGCCGCCATCCCCGGCTTCACCCTTTATGATGCGGGGCAGGCTGCATGCGGCGATATGCTGGCGTGGTACATGGAAAATATGCTGCCGCAGGCGGCGGCATTGCAGGCGCAAGAGCGCGGCATTTCACCGCATACGCTTTTGAGCGAGCGCGGGCTGCGCACGCCGCCTGATCCGCAGGGTCTTGTGGCGCTGGATTGGTTTAACGGGAACCGCTGCCCACATGCGCGGGCCGACCTGCGCGGGCGCATCGATGGCCTTTCGCTCCGGACGCGGCCGGAACAGGTCTACCGCGCGCTGGTAGAAGCGATGGGCTTTGGCGCACGGCAAATTCTGGAGACGATGGAGCAAAACGGCTGCGCGATCCGCCGGGTGATTGCCTGCGGCGGGACGGCCGTCAAAAATCCGGACATTGTACAGTGTTATGCGGATCTGCTGGGCAGGGAAATCCTGGTTGCACCGCTGGAAAACGCGGCCGCCAATGGTTGCGGCGTCCTTGCCGCGGCAGCGGCGGGGCTTTATCCGACATTAAGCGATGCAATTGATGCGATGTGTACGGGAACATCCGCCCGCTATACGCCCACGCAAGCGTTCCATCCCGCCTACGATTGCCTGTATGCGCGGTATCAGAGGCTGGGGGAGCAGGCATTGGCAGACGCTGCGGCGGATTGAGGCCGCAAACAGCGTACCGAAGGGTGTTGCCGCACGGCTTGGACGGCTGTGCGGCTTTTTTGTGGAAAAATGTTGGTGGGGATGGCGGTTCTAAAGCCGGCCGGCGGCGCTGCCGTTTAGCGATGGCTTTTGCGCCCTGCCAGGATTGCCGGTGCACAACAAAAACAAAAGCGCGATGGCAAAGAAAGAGAAATGGCGGAGATGTGCTGCGAAAAGCAGCTAAAACAAGCGGACAAAACGGGACGGGCGTTCCGGCGCCGTGTTTGTGCCGCTGACTTGGCAGGGTAATGCGCTTGCGGTCCGGGCAAAGGCGGTGGAAAGGCCGACAGGGAAAGCAATGCTTTCCGGCGGCAAAAACGAAGGGTGTACGTGTTCTGCCGGAAGAATGCTTCAAGTGCTGCGACCGGCAAGCGACAGGAAATTTGCAAGGCGATTGTCGTTGCAAACCTTTCCGGAAAAAGCGAGGACAAATTCCCTGCAGGCCGGAATTGGCCGGTTCTTTCCCCGTTTAGGCATGAAACGGCGCGGTGCAAGGCGGGAGGGAACCCGGCGCCGCTTGTGCGGCGAGGGAAGCGAAAACAAAAAGGTGATTTTCGGGAAAACAGGATGCTTTTGCCTAGGACGGGTAGCGGAGAAAGCACAGAGAGCCGGTGGAGCACAAGCGAGCATGAAGGCGGGACGAAGAAAGACGGGAAAAAAGAGCCCGCCATGCTCCGTTTTGGAGGAAGGACGCGGAATCCGGGCGGAAACCGCGCCTACATGGCGGGCGTTGACGAGAGATGAATGACGTTTAACCTTGGCGCATCAGCGCCAGCGCCGCTTCCAGGGACGGCATGGCGGCCTGCGCGCCGGCGGCGGTGGTGGAAAGCGCGCCGACAGCGTTTGCAAGGCGGATGGATTCTCCGACGGTTTTACCCATCGAAAGGCCGACGGCAAAGCCGGCGTTGAACGAGTCTCCGGCGGCGGTCGTGTCGATTGCGTTGACTTGGAAGCCCTCGTAGAGCGTTGCGCCTCCCGCTGTGACCAGCAGCGCGCCCTGCGCTCCGCGCTTGTTCAGCACGGCCTTTGCCCCGTCGGCGATTAGCTTTTGCGCGGCCTTTGTTGCGTCCTCAATCGTTTCCACGGGCATATCCGTTAGCAGCGCCAGCTCTGTTTCGTTGGGCGTGATGAAATCGCACAGGCGCAGCTGCTTTTGCGTCAGCGGCCGGGCGGGAGCGGGATCCAGAATGACGCAACCATGCGCGCGCTTGACGATTTCAGCGGCATGGAATGCATCGGGCAGCGGGGTTTCCATTTGGAACATAAAGATGTCCGCCTCTTTGAGGCGCTGCGCCTGGGTATCGATTTTTTCGCTGGTAAGCGCGCCGTTCGCGCCGGTCACATAGGCAATGCGGTTGTCGCCGCTTTGAGCAACCTCGATGAGCGCGGTCCCCGTCGGCGCGCCCGAGACGGTCATCACGCCGTCCGTATTGATGCCTTCGCGGCGGAAGATGTCGATATAGCGAAGGCCGAAGTCATCCTGGCCGACGCAGCCGATCAACGATACATCCGCCCCCAGGCGCGCAGCCGCAACGGCCTGATTGCCGCCTTTGCCGCCGGTATAGGTGGAGAAGCCCGTGCCTTCGATTGTTTCGCCAGGCAGATGGAAACGGGGAATAGAAACGGTCATATCGATGTTGATGCTGCCCATGACGAAGATTTTTTTCATGCTGATCCTACCTGCTTTCTTTTGGTTCTTTCCGTCATTATAGCGCAGAGAGAGCTTTAAAGTCCATTTGTAAATGCGGATAAATACGACGGTACAATGCATAAAAAGCTTCATAGGCGGCGCCGGCGGCGGGGTCCGGCTGTGTGATGCCGCCTGTTTTCACGGCTTGTGCGCAGGCTTGGCGTACATCGCTGTAGATGCCTGCGCTGACGGCGGCCAGTATCGCGGCTCCCAGCGCGCCGCTGTCGCTGGTTTGTAAAAGCCGCATCGGCAGGCCGAGCACGTCTGCCAGCATCTGACGCCAGATGGGACTCTTGGCGCCTCCGCCGCACAGCAGCATTTCTTGCGGCATAACGCCCATTGACTGCAGCACGCCGTAACAATCCCGAACGCCGTAGCTGATACCCTCCATTACGGCGCGCGCAAGATGTTCGCGCGTGTGCATGCTGGAAAGCCCGAAAAAGACGCCGCGTGCATCCGGGTCCATGTGGGGGGAACGGTCGCCCATCAAATACGGGAGGTAGAGAAGGCGCTGTGCGCCGATGGGCACGGAGGCGATCGCCTGGTTCACCTGAGCGTAGTCGGAATCGCCGGGGAAGAGCAAGTTGCGCATCCACTGCATGGAGAGGCCGGCGCTCTGCACGGAGGCGACAATTAGCCACGCGCCGGGCACGGCGGCGCAGAAGGTATGCACGCGCCCTTGCGGATCCACGCGCAACGTATCGGAATGCGTGTCAATGACACCGCTGGTGCCCAGGGTGAGGAACGAACGGCAATCGGTCACAACGCCCGTACCGATGGCGGAGGCTGCGTTATCGCCTGCGCCGGCGGCGACGGGAATCCCCGCGGGAAGGCCCGTTTCCTGTGCTGCCGTTTCATGCACGCGCCCGGAGATCTCCGGCGATTCATACACGGTGGGCAAAAGCGAGGCATCAATCCCCAACGAAGAGACAACCTGCTTTGACCAGCAACGCTTGCCCGTATCGAGCAGCTGCATGCCGGAGGCGTCGCTGACATCGGTGGCGTACTCGCCCGTCAGGCGCAGGCGAATGTAATCCTTCGGCAGCATGATGTGACGGCAAGTGTCATAGAGGGAAGGCTGGTGGTTGCGTACCCATAGCAGCTTTGCCAGGCTGAATCCCGTTAATGCCGGATTGCAGGTGATGTCAAAAATGTTTTGCGTACCGACGCGCGCGTTAATCTCTTCGCACTCCTGCGCGCCGCGTTGATCACACCAAAGAATAGCCGGGCGAAGCGGCGCACCGTTTTTGTCGAGCAGGACGATGCCGTTCATTTGGCCGCTGAGCCCTACGGAGACGATGTCTTGCGGCCGCACGCCGCTTTGGGCAATCGCTTGGCGGATGCAGGCGGCCGCAGCGCGGTACCAATCTTCCGCGTTTTGCTCCGCCCAGCCGTTTTGCGGACAGGAAAGGGGATATTCCTTGCCTGCGTCACAAACCTTGCGGCAGTTTTCGTCATAGAGCGCCGCCTTGACGGCGCTCGTTCCCAGGTCGATTCCCAGCACGTAGCGCATACGATCCCCCGTTTCTTATAGTTCGATTTGCGTTGCGTATTCGGCCAGCAGGCCCGTGTCGGCGAGCAGCTGGAAAAGCGTGTGTTTTACTTTCAGATCGTTGCAGTGGCGAATGCCGTCGCGAATGAGCGCTTCGCCATAGAGGTCCAGAAATTCGCTGCAGTCAAAACCCGCGCGGCGCAGCAGCGCGCCGATAGCCTGCACGCCGGGTGTGCGCAGTAAAATCGGCTGTATTTGCTGCCAGGCGGCGATCATGGCGGCGCAGCGGTTTGCATACGTGTCCGCCGCATTCTGCATGCGGAAAATTTCCTCCGCAAGCGGCGGGAAGAGGCGGCGAATATCTGCTTCCCATGCCGCTTTGTCAAAGCGGTAGGCAAAACGGGAGGGGTCTTCGTGCGCAAGGCGGTTGCGCAGCGCTTCAACAATGAGCGAGCAATAACCGACGTTTTCCCCATGGGAGAGAAAGGGGCGGTTGTGGACTTGGCCATAGATTTCAAAGAAATGGCCAAGCAAGTGTTCCGCGCCACTGCCCGGGCGCGAAACGCGCACATACGCCGCCGCAACGCCAATGAGCGCAAGGCTCTCAAAGAGCCGGCCAATCGCTTCTTTTTCGCGCCGCATGCAGCCGTCGATGTTTTTGACGCATACTTGCAGCGCTTCTTCTACCAGGTGCCAGACGTTTTCGCACAGCGCTTCTCCCGTGACGAGATGTGCAATGCGCCAATCGGACAAAGCGGAGTATTTTCCCAGCACGTCGCCGATGCCCGCGCGGATAAGCCGCAGCGGAGCATTGCAAAGCACGTCCAGGTCTGCCACGATAAACCGCGGTGCCTGCGTTGCCACGGTGAATTTCAGCCCGCGCTGCGTTAAAACGCTCGTGTTGGTGGCAATGCCATCCATGGAAGGCGCAGTGCAGACGTAGAGCGAAAAAATGCCGTGTTGAAAGCTGAGCAATTTTGTCAGATCGTTGATAACCCCGCCTCCGACGCCCACGACGGCTTCGATCTCCGGCCCTATTTGCGACTGTAAAAAGGCGACGGCACGCTCGTCCGGTTCAACGGGGGTTCGCTGTTCAAAACAGGCTTCGCGTACGGCAAAGCCGGCGCCCCGCAACAGCGTTACCACCCGTTCTCCACACGCGTCTTTTGTGTTGGCGTCAGAAACCACGAGCACGCGCGAGCAGCCTGCGAGAAACTGCGGAATTTCCTCAAGCGCGCCCTTGCCGATATGGATGGCGCGCGTTTGACATTGGTGCGTCTGCCCGCACGAACAGGCGAACGCGGGGCGCAAAAGCGTGGAAAAGTCCATCGCGCCGTTTTCCTCCATAGAAAGAATTATACATGCATCCGGTGCAAGCAGGCATGCTTTTTGCCCCTCCTGCTAAAGAGGAAGCTTGGCTTTGACGATGCGCGCCGGCCGGTAATTCTATTGTAAACTTCCGGCAAAAATTGATCAACCCCGAACGGCCAGAAAACGGCGCAAGCAAGGAATTTTCCTTGTGCAAAGGGGCGGTTTGTGAAGGATTCGCGCGTTTGGCGGCGAAAAGGAGAAAAAGGGAAGAAAGCTTTCCGGCGGGCAGTCCAAAGCAAAGGAGGAAAGGAAAATGAGATGCGGATGCCCGGATTGCGGCGCTTATATGATTCAATCGGAGAGCCTGGAGCTCGCTTGCGTGTGCCCCGAGTGCGGGTACCGCTGCAACGCCTGCATGGGGACAAACACGGTTGTCAGCCGCGAACAGCTGCGCCAGCAGGCGCAACGCATTGCCGAGATGGAAGAAGCAAGCAGGGAACACGAGGGACGGATCTGAACGACAAGGTTCGTGTTTTGCGAACAAAAAACGA
>DVLH01000001.1 GCA_018715585.1 Candidatus Aphodomonas merdavium | reverse complement strand
ACGCCATGAAGTCGTGGTGCAAAAGATCTTCCGCAAGCTCTATGAGCAGGGCGATATCTATAAAAGCGAGTATGAGGGCTGGTATTGCACGCCGTGTGAAGCGCACTGGACGCAGACACAGCTCAAGGAAGGCAACCTCTGCCCGGACTGCGGCCGTCCGGTGGAGCGCATCCGCGAGGAAGCGTATTTCTTCCGTATGAGCAAATACCAGGACTGGCTGATTCGCTACATTGAAGAGCATCCTGATTTTATCCAGCCGCCCTCCCGCGCGAGCGAAATGCTCTCCAACTTCCTGCGCCCCGGCCTGCAGGACCTGTGCGTCAGCCGCACGTCGTTCCAATGGGGAGTGCCGGTGGATTTTGATCCCAAGCATGTCATTTACGTGTGGATTGACGCGCTGTCTAACTACATTACGGCGCTGGGCTGGGGGTCGGACGACGACTCGCTCTACCGCAAATATTGGCCGGCGGATGTGCACCTCATCGGCAAGGAGATTGTCCGCTTCCATACGATTTACTGGCCCATCATGCTGCACGCGCTGGGGCTGCCGCTGCCCAAACAGGTGTTTGGCCACGGGTGGCTTGTGTTCGGCGGGGAAAAGATGAGCAAATCCAAGGGCAATGTCGTTGATCCTAACGTGCTGTGCGCGCGCTACGGGTCCGACGCCATCCGTTATTTCCTCATGCGCGAGATGCCCTTTGGCGCGGACGGCAACTTTACCAACGAAGCGCTGCTCGTGCGCATGAACGCTGACCTGGCGAACGACCTGGGCAACCTCATCAGCCGCACGGTTGCGATGATTGAGAAATATTTCGGAGCGCAGGTGCCTCCTTGCGGGGAGCTTACGGGGCTGGATAGGGAACTGGAGAGCACGGCGAACGCGCTCGCCGCCCTGGTGGAAAAGGATATGAACGCCCTGCAGTTTTCCGTCGCGCTTTCCGATATTTGGAAGCTTATCGGCGATTGCAACCGCTACATTGACGCCAATGCCCCGTGGGTGCTTGCCAAGGACGAGGCAAACCGGGAACGCCTGGGGACGGTGCTCTATCATCTGGCGGAATGTGTGCGCATTGTGGCCGTGCTGATCGGTCCGTTCATGCCGCGCACGCCCGCGCGGATCTTTGAACAGCTTGGCGTCACGGACGAAGCGCTGCAAACGTGGGATTCGCTCCACTTTGGTGTGCTGCCCGCCGGCATCAAGGTGCAAAAGGGCGCCGCACTTTTCCCGCGCATTGATATTCCCAAGGAACTGGAAGCGCTTGCAAAAGACGAGCAGGCGTCGCAAGCGCAGGCCCCGCAGAGCACGCCGGAAGAAGCGGCCCAGCAGGCTGAAAAGCCGGAGATTGCCATCGATGATTTTGAGAAGCTGTCGCTGAAAGTAGCGCTTGTGACGGCGGCGGAGAAGGTGAAAAAGAGCGATAAGCTTTTGCAGCTGACGCTCAAGGTCGGAAAGGAGACGCGCACGGTGCTTTCCGGCATCGCCTCGCAGTATACGCCGGAGGACGTCGTTGGCAAAAAGGTTGTGCTGCTCTATAACCTTGCTCCGCGCAAGATGCGCGGCGTCGTTTCGCAGGGGATGATCCTCTGCGGCGGCGATCATGAAAACTTCCGCTTGTTGACGGTGGATGGCGACGTGCCGGACGGGAGCGAGGTAAGCTGATGCTGTTTGATACCCATTGCCACCTCTACGCGCAGGAGTTTGACGCGGATAGAGAAGAAATATTGGACGAAATGCAGGCGCAGGGCTTTATGCCCTGCGTTCTTGCGGCTGAGGATATGCCCACCTCGCAGGCATGCCGGCGCATGGCAGCGGGAAGGCCATGGCTTTATTTTGCTGCGGGGGTACACCCGCACAACGCAAGCGGATATTCCGACGCAGTGCATGCGGAGCTGCTTGCGATGATGGGAGAGGAAAAGTGCGTCGCCTGGGGCGAAATTGGATTGGATTATCATTATGATTTTTCGCCTCGCGACGTCCAAAAGGAAGCGTTTGTCTGCCAGCTCGATGCGGCCTGTATGCTGAAAAAGCCCATTGTGCTCCATATTCGCGAGGCACACGATGATGCGCTTGCCATCCTGCGCGCGCGCAGGGGTCGGCTGCCTTCCGGCGTGGTGCATTGTTTTTCCGGCAGTCCGCAGCAGGCGCAGGAGTATATTGGGCTGGGGTTTTATCTTGGCTTCGACGGCCCGGTGACGTTTAAAAACGCACCGCGCTTGCAGGCCTGCGCGCGCCTTTGCCCTGCCGAGCGGCTGCTGGTGGAGACGGACAGCCCCTTCCTTTCGCCCGAGCCCGTTCGCGGTCGCCGCAACGATCCGCGCAATACGCTCTATATCGCCAGGAAGCTGGCGGAAATCCGCCAGGAGCCGTTGGAGGCGGTTTGCGCGCAGACGCTTGCAAACGGCCTGCGCCTGTTTGGCATCGCGCTGCCGAAGGAGTGCGATTGAACGCGATGAAAAAAGAAACGTTCCGCTTTAAAAAAGAAATGGGCCAGAATTTCCTGACGGACCCGGCGCTGATTGAGCGGCTGGCAGACGCTTCGCTGGTGACGCCGGAGGATGGCGTGCTGGAGATCGGGCCGGGCCGCGGTGCGCTCACCTGTACGCTTGCGTGCCGGTGCCGCAAGCTCATCGCTGTGGAGTTGGACAGGACGCTGCTTTCGGACCTGCGCGCCACGCTGGCGCTGTATCCCAACGCGTCGCTGGTGCAGGGCGACATCCTGCGCCAGGATATTCCCGCGCTTGTGGACGCGCTTTCACAGCCCTGCCGCATCGTTGCCAATCTCCCTTACAACATTACCAGCCCCGTGCTGCGCAAGCTGCTGACGCTGCGCCTGCCGGTGCGCTCGCTGGCGGTGATGGTGCAAAAGGAAGTGGGAGAGAAGATGCTGGCCCAACCGGGCGAGGAAGGATACGGTCCTTTTTCGTTGTTATGCCAGTATTTTGCGCAGATTAGCAAGCAGCTGGACGTGGCGGCTGAGTATTTTACGCCGCGGCCCAAGGTTGATTCAAGCTTTATGCTGCTTGTGCTGCGCGAGCGCCCGCCCGTCGCTGTGCCCGACGAGGAGGCGCTTTGGCGTATGGTGCACCATTGTTTTGCTATGCGGCGCAAAACGCTTTTTAACAACCTTTGCGCCGGCCTTTCCGTTAGCCGCGAGGAGGCGTTGGCGCTTTTGCAAGCGTGCGGCATTTCGCCGCAGCAGCGGGCACAACAGCTTACGCTGGAACAATTTGCCGCGCTGGCACGGGAATGGTCAAAGTAAAAATAGAAAATGCTATTTCAGGCGCCCAAAACGACAATTGGGACGCCTGCGTTATTTTTTTCAATTTTATGGCAGGAAAAAAAGAATGCACGTCGTATCAAACAAAATAGGGGGACGTTGAGTTCCTTTCGGATATATCTACATATCCACCTTCTCACATATTATATATTTAGGTACG
>DVLH01000059.1 GCA_018715585.1 Candidatus Aphodomonas merdavium | reverse complement strand
TGCGCCTGCGCATCCCAGCGCAGGAGGAACAGGTCGCTTGTCAGCTTGCGCGCACCGCCGATGAACACAGGGGCGCCACCGAGGGTTGCACTGAGGATTGTGTGAAAGAAGTCGTCCGGCAGTGGATAAGTATAGATAACTTCATATCCCTCGCCTAGGTCTTTGTAAACCCGACAGCGATTGCCGTGAAACGGCGAGAGCGCGGCGATTTCCGCCTTGCCGTCCCCGTCCAGGTCGGTAACGGCGATGTCGCTGACGGGGAAATCCATCAGCTGCGTCACCGTCCAGGCGCCGCCACGGTTTGCCGGGGGGACGATTGCAAACACGCCCTCGCGCGAGGAGGTATATGCCGCGCCAATGCCTCCTACGCAGGCGGTGCAAAAGCCATGATTTTGATAGTACTCACCCTCAAAGGGCTGAAAATCGACATGGAAAGGCTTTTCCATGTTATCTGGTAGCTGCGCCCAGTACAGGTGCCCGGGCTTGGACCAATCGGCTTTATCCGCCTTGCCGCTGTGCAGTGAGGCGGCAACGAGATAGAGCGTACCATCCTGCGCTTTGAGCGCGCCAAAGCGATGCAGGTAGGGGAGCGCAGCAATTGGTTCGTGCGTAAAATGCCCGCCGGCATCGCGGACGATTTCGATTGTGCTTTCGCCGCAATCAACCATGGAATAGAACCCGCGCGAAACCAGCGTCCATTCGTCATGGCCGGGTATGGCGACGATTCCCATCGTGCCACCGCCGCCCTGCCAGATGGTTTCATGGCGTTCAAATGACTCGCCTAGAAATGCATGGACGGATCCATCGCCTTCTCCGGCAAAGAACAGGCAGGGTTCCCCGTTGACCGTCTTGCCAAGGCAGGCGTAGCATTTTTCAATTTCCGCTAGGATTTTCTTGGAAAAGCAAAGCGACTTGAGCATGGTTTGCCATCTCCTTATAGCATTGAAAGGAAGGGAAGATCCGGTTCGACGCTAAACGCGTCGTCAAAGCCGCGGTCATACATGTATTGCAGCTTGTTCTGGTCCAGCGGCCAGGTAAACTTGCCGCCAACTTCCCAGATAAATGGTTTAAAGCCATATTGCAGGCGGTGACGGCGCATTTTCCAAAGGACAAGAATTTCATTTGGATCGGCTTTGAAGTTCGTCCAGATGTCATGATGAATCGGGATGATTACCCGTGCGTTGAGGCATTCGGCCATGCGCAATAGGTCGATTGCCGTCAATTTATCCGTCATGCCGCGGGGGTTTTCTCCAAAGGAGCCGAGCGCCACGTCGATGTGGTGGTCGTTCCCGTGCTTTGCGTAGTAGTTGGAGTAGTGCGAATCGCCGCTATGGTAGAGCGTTCCTGCCGCCATTTCAAACAGGTAGTTGACCGCGCGCACGTCCATATCCTGCGGCATGGTACCCTTGAGAACCTGCTCCGGCGGAGCCGTGACAAGCTCAGTGCGGTCGAAGGACTCCAGCGCTTTTACCGTCACATCGCCAACGACGACGGAATCACCCGGGCGCACAACCGTGCACCGGTCGGCCGGCACGCCCCATTCCACCCATTTTTTCACGCAGTTTTCCGGACCAATAAAGCGGCACTGCGGGCAATTTTGCAAAATGGCGGCCGCCACGTTGACGTCAATATGATCCGAATGATCGTGCGTTGCCAGCAGCGCGTCGACATTTTTCATCGCAAATGGATCAATCACACAGGGAACGTTGCGCAGGTTCGGCTGAATTTTCTGGCAGCCGATCATCTTCATATGCTGATGGCCTTTTTTCATCATGCCGGAGCCGTGCGATTGCTTGCCAGTGCCGCACCAGAGATCCGTGACGATGTTTGTGCCCTTTTCCGTTTTCAGCCAAATGCCCGTGCAGCCGAGCCACCACATCGCAAACGTGCCGGGTTGCACGGTTTCGCGCTCAATTTCCTCGTTGAGCCAGCGGCCCCATTCCGGGAAGGTGCTAAGAATCCAGCTTTCCCGCGTAATTTCGGATACATTTGCCATAGATCAATCGCTCCTCTTTTTGTTAAATCGCGTCCGGCGTCACGCAAGGCGTGCCGTTTAACGCGCGGTAGACAGCTTCAGTTTCTTTTAAGTAGGTTTGGTAGAGCGCTGCGTTTTGCGCGTTGGGGAGCAAACGCTCCTCAGCGGCGGCGGCGTTCGTCGCATGGACGGCGGCCTGGAAAGAAGGATAAACCCCCAGCGCGACGCAGGCGGAAAGAAACGCGCCAAATGCCGTCGCTTGCGGCGTGCGGCAACGGCGCAAAGGCCGTTGTGCCATATCGCAGAGAATCTGGCAAAATGGCTCTGACCGGGACAGCCCGCCGGAAACAGTCAGCGCTTGCTTACGGTCGGCGTCCAGCAAAATGGCGCCTTTTACGATTTCGGCGGCGAGCCCCTCGTAAAGGGCGCGCACGATATCGCTGCGGCTGCTTGCAAGCGTAAGCCCCCAAAAGGCTGCTTTCGCCTCTGGGTTCCAGTCCCTCGCACCACAGCCCGCAAAATGCGGTAAGCAGTAAAGCCCATGCGCGCCGGGAGGCGCGCTGGCAGCCAGGCGATTTAAAGTAGCGTAGTCGGGGGAAGCCCCATTCAACTCCGGGAAAAATGAGCGTAGCAACCAATCAACGCAGGAAGCGCATGCGAGCGCGTTAATCTCGCGCACGTAAAAGCCGGGGATGGCGGCAATGTTGCACAGCACCGCCTTGTTGTCAAGCCGCAGCTCGTCTGTAATGGAGAGGAGGAATGAGCCCGTGCCGCAGTTGACTTCCATGGCGGAGGCGTCCAAAACGCCCATGCCAAGCGCGCCGCATTGCTGGTCGCCTCCGGCAGAAATGACGGGGATGCCGACAGAAAGGCCTGTCGTGGACGCAAACCGAGGCAGGAGCGGCCCAACGACGGAGCCGGGCGCAACCAGGCGGCAGAGCTTTTGCTGATCAATAGCGAAAAGGCGGCAAAGCTCGCTGTCCCACTGGCAGGTATGGATATCCATCAGCGAGGTACGGCTGCCGTACGTGTAATCGGTGACAAATGCGCCGGTGAGCTTATGCAACAGATAGTCCGGGACGACCATCATTTTATAGCTGCGCGCGTAGAGGTCCGGATTGTTTTCGCGCAGCCAGGTTACCTTGGGCGCGGCAAAGACGGTGTTGACGACAGAGCCTGTCTTTGCATAAACCCAATCGTCCTGTGCGCGCAGGCGCTGGCAGATTTGCGCGCAACGCGTGTCCTGCCACAGAATAAAATTGCACAGCGGCTCGCCCTGTTTGTCTACAAGGGTAGGGGAGGAACGAAAGGCAGTGAGGACAATTGCATCCACCTGCACGCGGCTTGCCACCTGGCGGCATACCTCCGTCACGCCTTCCACATATGCCTGCGGACGCTGCTCAAAGCGCCCTCCTTCCAGCGCGGGCGGCAGTGAAACGGCATGGCTGGCGAGCTGTTCGCCTTGCGCGTTGTAGACGATCCCGCGCAAATTTGTCGTGCCGATATCAAGTGACAGAATATTCATTGCCGTGCTTCTTTCCGATCAATCGTTATCAATAGAGTAGCAGACTTTTTTTTCGTTGACAAGTT
>DVLH01000058.1 GCA_018715585.1 Candidatus Aphodomonas merdavium | reverse complement strand
ACTACCTGCAGATCAACGACTGGCGGGTGAAGGAGAACTCCACCGTCACCTACTCCGTGGGCGGACTGATCCTGTCCAACTCCGGCGCCATCACTGCCAACTACTGGCTCAGCGAGATCTATGACCAGGAGGTGGCTGACGCCCACCGCAACGCCGAGATCCACATCCACGACCTCTCCATGCTCACCGGCTACTGCGCGGGCTGGTCGCTCAAACAGCTCATCCAGGAAGGGCTGGGCGGCATCCCGGGCAAGATCACTTCGGCGCCCGCCAAGCACCTGGCGACGCTGTGCAACCAGATGGTCAACTTCCTCGGCATCATGCAGAACGAATGGGCGGGCGCGCAGGCGTTTTCCAGCTTTGACACCTATCTGGCCCCGTTCATCCGCACGGACAATCTCTCCTACGACCAGGTAAAAAAGTGCATCGAGTCCTTTATCTTCGGCGTGAATACGCCTTCGCGCTGGGGCACGCAGGCGCCCTTCTCCAACATCACGCTGGACTGGACCGTCCCGCGCGATCTGGCCAACCAGCCCTGCATCGTCGGCGGCCAGGAACAGGACTTCTGCTATGCCGACGTGCAGAAGGAAATGGACATGATCAACAAGGCGTTCATCGAGACGATGATCGAAGGTGACGCCGATGGTCGCGGCTTCCAGTATCCAATCCCGACCTATTCCATCACGCGCGATTTTGACTGGAGCGACACGGAGAACAACCGCCTGCTCTTTGAGATGACGAGCAAATACGGCACGCCGTATTTCAGCAACTACATCAACTCCGACATGGAGCCCAACGATGTCAGGTCCATGTGCTGCCGCCTGCGGCTGGACCTGCGCGAGCTGCGCAAAAAGAGCGGCGGCTATTTTGGCAGCGGCGAATCCACCGGCTCCGTCGGCGTGGTCACTATCAACCTGCCGCGCATCGCCTATCTCGCCACGGATGAGAAGGACTTTTACCGCCGGCTCGACCACATGATGGATGTCTCTGCGCGCTCGCTGAAAATCAAGCGCACCATCGTCTCCCGCCTGCTGGAGGAAGGCCTCTATCCCTACACGAAGCATTACCTCGGCTCCTTCGACAATCACTTCTCCACCATTGGCCTCGTGGGCATGAACGAAGCATGCCTCAACGCCAAATGGATCGGCGTGGACCTTTCCAAGCCCAAGAGCCAGCGCTTTGCCAAGGACGTGCTCAACCACATGCGCGAGCGCCTCTCCGACTATCAGGAGCAGTACGGGGATTTGTACAATCTAGAAGCCACCCCGGCCGAGTCGACCTCCTACCGTCTGGCCAAGCATGACGTGGAGCGCTATCCGGACATCATCACCGCCGCAGGCGATTGCGGCACGCCGTATTACACCAACAGCTCCCACTTGCCCGTGGGCTATACGGACGATATCTTCTCCGCGCTGGACATTCAGGACGGCCTGCAAACGCTTTATACGTCCGGAACGGTCTTCCACGCCTTCCTCGGCGAAAAGCTGCCCGATTGGCGCGCCGCCGCCACGCTCGTGCGCAAAATCGCCGAAAACTACAGCCTGCCGTATTACACGCTTTCCCCCACTTATTCCGTCTGCCCGGAGCACGGCTATCTCTCCGGAGAGCACTTCATCTGCCCCAAGTGTGGCAGCCACAGCGAGGTTTACAGCCGCATCACCGGCTATTACCGGCCCGTGCAAAACTGGAACGAAGGAAAAACGCAGGAATTCAAGGACCGCAAGGTATATGACCTCGGCCATTCCACGTTGACCCATCAGGGGCCCCTTCCGCAGGACGCGCCGCAAGCGGAGGAACCGCAGCAAAGCGCCCAGCCGCTGCCCGACGGCCTCTATCTCTTTGCCACGGCTACCTGCCCCAACTGCCGCGTCGCCTGCCAGCTGCTGGAAAAGGCCGGCATTGGCTATGAAAAACTGCTGGCGGCAGAGCACAGGGACGCCGCCACAGCGCTCGCTGTCAAACAGGCGCCGACGCTCGTGTGCATCGCGCAGGGCAATGTAGAAAAATACACCGGCGTTAGCGAAATTCAAAAGTATATTGCATCTACGAAGGTGCGGGCATAATTTTCCCCGCCTCCCTTCCAAAGCGGCGCGGAGAACCTCCGCGCCGCAATTGTTATGGCAAGCCCGCCCTCTGTCGGCAGGCGGCAAGGCGTGGTGTATATTGAACAAACGCCGCGTTTGTATTATAATGCGCGGTATCTGTGTTGCGAAAGGAGAAACGGCATGGAAAAGGCGAGCATCGGCACCAAATGCGTGCAGGGCGGTTACCGGCCTGGAAACGGCCAACCCCGGCAAATCCCCATCATTCAGAGCACTACGTTTAAATATGATACGGGCGACGCCATGGGCAAACTCTTTGACCTGGAAGCGAGCGGCTATTTCTACTCCCGGCTGCAAAACCCAACGGTTGACGCCGTAGCGGCCAAGATTTGCGAGCTGGAGGGCGGAACGGCCGCCATGCTCACCTCTTCCGGCATGGCCGCAAATTTCCTTGCCGTCTTTAACATTTGCAGCTGCGGCGACCACATTGTCTCCTCGTCAGCCGTCTATGGCGGCACGTACAACCTCTTTGCCGTAACCATGAAGCGCATGGGGATATCCGTCACGTTTGTCCCGCCGGACTGTTCGCCGGAAACGCTCGACGCCGCATTTCAGCCGCGAACAAAGGCTGTCTTTGGCGAAACGATTGCCAACCCCGCGCTCCATGTCCTGGATATCGAAAAATTCGCCGCCGCTGCGCATGCGCACGGCGTACCCCTTATCGTGGACAACACGTTCCCCACGCCCGTCAACTGCCAACCGTTCGCCTGGGGAGCGGACATCGTCACCCACTCCACCACCAAATACATGGACGGGCACGGCAGCGCCGTGGGCGGCGCGATTGTCGATTCCGGCCACTTTGACTGGACGCAGCACGCGGAGAAATATCCCGGCCTGTGCACGCCCGATGAAAGTTATCATGGCGTCGTCTATACGGAACGTTTCGGCCTGGAAGGCGCGTATATCACAAAGGCTACGGCGCAGCTCATGCGCGATTTGGGCGTGACCCCCTCGCCCATGAGCGCCTATTTCCTCAACCTTGGCCTGGAAAGCCTGCACGTGCGCATGCGGCGCCACTGCGAAAACGCCCTGGCCGTCGCGCGCTTTCTGCAGGGGCATGAGCAGATTTCCTGGGTGCAATACCCCGGCCTGCCCGGCAGTCAGGAATATCCGCTCGTTCAAAAATATATGCCAAACGGTACATGCGGCGTCGTCAGCTTCGGCGTCAAGGGCGGCAGAGAGGCGGCCAGCACGCTGATGGAAAGCCTCAAGCTGATCGCCATTGAAACGCATGTCGCTGACGCGCGCTCCTGCTGCCTCCATCCGGCAACCACCACCCACCGGCAAATGAACGACGAGGAGCTCGCCGCCGCCGGCGTGCCCGCAGACCTTGTCCGCCTTTCGCTGGGGCTGGAGGATGCGCAGGACTTAATTGCCGATCTATCGCAAGCGCTCAGCTCGCTTTGATGCCAGGAGGTTTCCCGCATGCCCATCAAAATTCCGAACGACCTGCCGGCCGTGCAGACGTTGGCGGAAGAGAACATCTTCGTCATGACGGAAACGCGCGCCATCACGCAGGATATCCGGCCGCTGCGCATTCTGCTTTTGAATCTGATGCCAAAGAAGATCGAAACAGAAACGCAGATTTGCCGCATTCTAGGCAACACGCCGCTGCAAATCGAATTGACGCTGATCCGAACCAAGACGCACCAAGCGCAGAACACCGCCCAGGAACACTTGCTCTCCTTTTACAAAACGTTCGACGAGGTGCGCGCAGAAAACTACGACGGCATGATCATCACAGGTGCTCCCGTAGAGCTCAAGGCATTTGAAGCGGTCGATTACTGGGACGAGCTGTGTGAGATGATGGACTGGAGCCTGCGCCACGTCCATAGCACGATGCACATCTGCTGGGGCGCGCAGGCGGGCCTGTACCACCACTACGGCATTCAAAAGCGGTTGCTGGACAAAAAGCTCTTCGGCGTCTTTGCACATCATGCCGACTATCCGCGCTCCATGCTGCTGCGCGGGTTTGATAATCCCTTTTACGTGCCGCACTCGCGCTACACAGCCGTAGACCGCGCCGACGTTGAGGCGGTGCCCAATCTGAAAATCCTCGCCTCCTCCGAACGAGCGGGCATCCATATTGTTTCCGCCAAGGAGGGCCGCCAGTTTTTTGTGATGGGCCATGCGGAATATGACCCGCTCACGCTGGATGCAGAATACCGCCGCGATCGCGCTGCGGGGCTGGACACGTTGCCGCCGGAAAACTACTACATTGACAATGATCCCGACAAGCCTCCCATTGTCAACTGGCGCGCGCATGGCAGCCTGCTATTCATCAATTGGCTCAACTATTTCGTCTATCAGTCCACGCCGTATGATTTGAAAACGCTTTCCTAAGCGTTCCGGCGTTCACAAACCTATTTTTCCAAAGGAGAACGAGATGACGGATCTTCTCATCATTGGCGGCGGCCCTGCCGGGCTTACTGCCGCCCTCTATGCGCTGCGTGCCGGAAAAAGCGCGCGCATCGTAGAAAAAAACAGCTTTGGCGGCCAAATTGCCACATCGCCCAAGGTGGAAAACTATCCCGGCGTATCGGCCGCGCCCGGCGCGGAAATCGCCGATACGATGCTTTCCCAGACGTTGGCACTGGGGTGCGAGGTGGAAATCGGCGAAATCGTATCGGTCGAGAAAATACAAAACGGGTTCCGCGCTTTCACCAGCGAAGGCGAGCGCTATGAAGGGCGGACGCTTGTCCTCTGCCCCGGCGTAGCGCACCGCAAGCTAGGCGTCCCCGGTGAAGAGGCTCTGGCAGGCAACGGCGTCTGCTATTGCGCCGTCTGCGACGGCGACTTTTACCGTGGCCGCGACGTCGTGCTCGTTGGCGGCGGTAACTCCGCGCTGCAAGAAGCCATGTTGCTCAGCGACATCTGCCGCCGGCTGACCATTGTGCAAAACTTGGACGATTTCACCGGCGAAGCGCCGCTGGCGCAAGCGGTAAAGCGCCGGGACAATGTGCGCGTGTTCTTCGGCTGCACGGTGACGCGCCTGCTTGAAACAAACGGGGCGCTGACGGGCTGTGAGATCCTGCGGGAGAGCACCGGCGCAACGGAGACGCTGCAAGCGGACGGCCTGTTCGTTTCCATCGGCCTGCTGCCGCAAAACGCGCCTTTTGCCGCTCTGGCCGCCTTGGATGATGCCGGTTATTTCGCTTCGGACGAGCGCTGCCTGACGCACACGCCCGGCGTGTTCGTGGCGGGCGATTGCCGCGCCAAGAGCGTGCGCCAGCTGACCACCGCCGTGGCCGACGGCGCCAGCGCCGCGCTGGCTGCGCTGCGCTATCTGCGCCTGGCCGAAAGCCACGCCTGATCTTTCCGGTTCTTGCCTTTTGCCGCACGCGACTTTATAATGAAAATGCTATACGGGCGTGCTAGGCGGCTACACTCGAGGTGCAGCCGGAATGCCGCCGGGGATTTACCGACATGCGAGGAGAGAAGCCTATGAAACTTGCCTTTGGATGCGACAATAGCGCTGTGGCGCTAAAAAAAGCGCTGATGGAACACGCAGCACAGCTTGGCCATGAGTGCATTGATTGCGGTGTGCACGAGGGCGAACCAAACCACTACCCTATCTATGCCGCGCGCGCGGCGCGCATGGTTGCAAGCGGCGAAGTAGATCGCGGCGTCGTCATTTGCGGCACGGGCGTGGGCGTATCGCTCTCGGCAAACAAGATTAAAGGCATCCGCTGCGCGCTGTGCAGCGATTGCTACACGGCCAAATACACGCGCCTGCACAACGACGCCAACATGCTTGCGCTCGGCGCGCGCGTCATCGGCCCGGAGCTTGCTAAAATGATCCTGGAATATTTCCTTTCCACCGAGTTTGAAGGAGGGCGTCATCGCCTGCGCGTGGATATGATCAGCGCACTGGAGCGCGGTGAGTCGATCGAATAAGATTGAAAAGCTGAAAGCGCAGTGATCTCCCGTTTTCAGCGCATTGCAAAAGCCCGCCTGTGTTAGGCGGGCTTTTGTAATAAACCCCCCATACCCCTTTGGCCCAGCCGGAATAAGCAAACATACTGGAAAACTCCCCTGTGCAGGGTTAAGTCCAGTCCGCATGCCGCTGAGTTCGTGCTTGCCTAGAGGTTCGTAGCCCTCCAACCAAACCGGCTGAGACGGATTTTGCGCCATGCTGGGACATAAAGCGCAGTTCTCCGCCATTGGGGAATCTTTTCTACGGCAACCGCAGATTGATCGGCATTTTCCAGCAGCGTGCAATCTGTTTCCTTCGCTGCATGAAGGCCCGTACCGGTAAAGCACGAACCCTGCACGGCAACACGCATGAAAAGGATACTGAAGGATCAGGGCAGCAGCCGGAAAGCGTCAACATCCACCGCGCCCAGCGTCGTCAGCTTGATATGCGGAATGACGGGAAGGCTCATGAAGGAAAGCGTCATAAAAGGATCAACGCCGTCACTGACGCCCAAAGCATAGGCCGCCTGTTTAAGATCCGTCAATCGTTGCTGCGCCGTTTCGGCGTCCAGATCGCACATCAAGCCGGCAAGCGGCAACGGCAGCTCGCAGACAATCTCCCCATGATCGGCCAAAACCATACCGCCGCCTGTCTCTTGCAGGCGCAGGACGGCGCGGGCCATGTCGCCGTCGTTTGTGCCGGTGACGATAATGTTGTGGGAATCGTGCGCAACGGTGGTGGCAACGGCGCCGGAGCGGAGCCCGTAACCTTTGAGGTAGCAAATGCCGATATGGCCGGTTGCCTTGTGGCGCTCGATGACGGCAAGCTTGAGCAGGCCGTCGCCCGCGGCAGAGGCGGTGCCTTCCTTGGTGGTGACGAGCTGATGGGGCACCAGACCGATAACGGGCAGCGGACGGCCGTGCGTATCAAGGCTTTGCACGCTGAAATCCTTGAGGCGCACCGTTCCCAGCACGGCCTTGCGGTTTGCGAGCGTCTCCTCCTCCAGCGGGACGGTGAGCGCACCGCCTTGCGCCACCAACCGGCCGCGTTTATAGACGGCGGCAACCTCGGCCTTGCTTACATCGTCAAGCAATGTTAAGTCCGCCGCATAACCCGGTGCAATGGCGCCGATACCTGCCAGGCCAAAGCGGAGCGCCGCATGGTAGGAAGCGCAGCAATAGGCGCGCTCGGGCTTTACGCCTTGCGCAATCGCACTGCGGACAATGCGGTCAATGTGCCCTTGCGCCATCAACTCGCCAGGATGAATGTCGTCACAGCAGAACAGACAGCGGCGGAACGTATTTTCCTCCAGCAAAGGCAAAAGCGCGCGTAGATTCTTGGCCGCCGTCCCTTCGCGAATCATGATCCACTGGCCCAGGCGAAGCTTTTCCAGCGCTTCGGCAAGCGTTGTGGTTTCATGATCACTGCTGATGCCGCAGGCAACGTAGGCGTTGAGCTGTTTGCCGCTGAGCGTGGGAGCATGGCCGTCTACCACGCCGCCCTGTGCAAGAGCACATTCGATTTTCTCCAGCGCTTCCCTGTCGCCTGCGACGACGCCGGGATAGTTCATCATTTCCGCAAGGCCTAACACGCGTTCCTGCGTCAAGAAGCTGCGGATGGTTTCCACGCCGAGCGTACAGCCGTTTTCATCAAAAGGCGAACAGGGCACGCAGGAGGAAACCATGAAATACACGTCCAACGGCAGGGAACGCGTAGCGCGCAGCATGTATTGTATCCCGCTTTCGCCGCAGACGTTGGCGATCTCGTGCGGATCCGTTACCAGCGCGGTCGTCCCGTGCGCTACGGCGGCACGTGCGAACTGTGCGGGAGAAATCAGCGAGCTTTCCAGGTGAATATGGCCATCAATCAGGCCGGGAACGACGGTCTTGCCCGTGCAATCCACCTCTTCCTTGCCGCGGTAAGAGCCGATGCCTGCAATGCGCCCGCCTGTGACGGCAATGTCACCGCGCAAAAATTCGCAGGTGAACACGTTAAGGTATTGTGCATTTTTGAGCACAAGGTCTGCGCGCTCGTCGCCAAGCGCCACGGAAAGGATGCGGTTATGCTTCATGGGGGGAACCTCCTTGTTCTGCTGCAAAATCTGGGAAATATTCCTTCACGAACGGAACGGAGCGCACTTGAAAGCGGCGGCCGTTGAGCGAAGCAAGCGGGCCTGCGTCCGACGTGAAAGCAAAGCGGATGCAATAGGCGTATAGCGCTTGAAAGGCGCGACATTCATCTGCGCTGCCATACTGTCCGTCGCCCAGCAGCGGATGGCCACAGGCAGCCAGCTGCGCGCGAATCTGATGGGTTCGGCCGGTAAATAACTCACACTCCAGGAGCGAAAGGCCATCCCGCTGGGAAAGCGTACGATAGCTTGTTAGGGCGCTTTGTGCGCCGGGAACGCACTGGGCCAGCACCTGTACGCGCCGGCCGCCGGGCGTTTTGGCAAGATAACCGCTGAGCGTGCCGTGGGCGGAGGGCATACGGCCGTGCACAATGCACAGATAAAGCTTGCGGATTTCATGGTCGCGGATTTTTTGATTGACGGCCGCAAGGGCTTCCCGCGTCTTAGCTGCGATGACAATGCCACCGGTGAAGCGGTCGATGCGGTTGCATAACGAAGGCGCAAACGGGGAAACGGCGGGATCCCATGCGCCGGTTTGGTACAGATAGGCGCGGACATGGTGGATGAGCGAGTTGACTTTCTCGTTGCGGTCCGCATGGCAGAGAAGGCCAGGGCGCTTGTCGACCAAAAGCAGGTGTTCGTCCTCATAGACAATGGATAGCTTCCAACGAAAAGCGGCATAAAACGGATCGGGCTTTTTTTCTGGTGGCGCTAAAAGCTCGTCGGGCACGTAAAGCCGAACAGCGTCCCCTTGGTGTACGCGCGCGTTGAGCGGCGGATGCTTGCCGTTGAGCCGAATGTTTTTTTGACGAATCAACTTTTGCGCCTGGGCGATGGAAATCCGCCCAAAGGCGGAGGCAATGTAGCGGTCTAACCGGCTGTTTTCGGCCCGCAGGTCTGCGATAATCTCTTTCATTGGGCTGCCTCCGGCTGCAAAATACGGCGCTGCGTCGCTTCATCGCCAAGCCAGCGCACGCGAAGCACCCGTTCCCGTTCCGGCGCGAGCGGTTGCATGACGGCTTGTAAAAACTTGATCGGCACGCCAGCCGCGGCAAAGCGCAGCTCGTGCTCCGTCGGGTAGTTGGGCGCATAGCCACTTTGATACAGATCGCGCGTGAGGAACGAGACGGAAAAGCCGCTTTCGTCGAGGTAGCCGAGCGCAGCGTCAAACAGCGCGTCGTTGTCTGTTTTAAAGTACAGCTGCGCGCCGGGCTTGAGAAACGTGCGATATTGCAACAGCTGGCGCGTGTGAACCAGCCGGCGGCGCTCATGGTGTATTTTCTGATCCCATGGGTTGCAAAAGTTGATATACAGCCGGTCTACCGCGTCCGCAGGGGAAAAAATCTGTTGGACGTAAAGCAAATTATGACAGCTTAAAACGATATTGTTTACGGGCGTTTCCCGATAGGCTGCGACAATGTTGCGGCGGGCGACGGCAAGCATATCGCGCGAGAGATCCAGAGCAACATAGTTGATGCCGGGCGTTTCTCGCGCTAAAAGCGCCGTGGAGACGCATTTACCACAGCCCAGCTCCGCATGCAGCTCGCCCGCATGCGCGAAAAGCGCGCGCCAACGGCCGGAAAGCGCCCGGGCGGAATCAAAATAAAAAGGGCAGGAAGCAAGCTCATTTTCAGCCCATTTTTTCTTTCGCATGTGCATGCGGCAAAGAACCTCCCGGCATTATTTGCGGTCGAAAAACGGGCTCTTGCCACTAACGCTGATGGGGAGGCCGACAACGAGCGTTGCTCCTTCAAATGGGAGGCCAAGCGCCATCGCTGCGCGGCCAATGCTGAACATGATCCGGCTGTCGACACGCAAATCCGCCGCCATCGCAGCGGCGCTGCCCAGCGCAATGCCCACGTCCATCGCATTGAACGCACACAGCCCTCCCGCCTGCGCGCAGGCATCACAGCCGGCAAAATGGCAATAGGAGCATCCCTCGCCAAGCCCCGCGCGTTTTTCCTGCGCGGCAATCAGCACAACCGCGGCCGCGGCGTCCAAATTTTTTGCGTCCCGCAGGAAAAAATCATAATGGAGCTCTTGTCCCAGTTCTTCCATTTTGCGCGCCAGCCGTTCCTTGTGCTCGTCCGTGAGCACGCAGGTGCGAATGATGTCCACGCCTTTTGTCTTAGGCGCAGTGCGCACCGCTGCAACGATCCTTGCGGCGGCGTCCAGCGCAGCTTTTTCTTCTAATTCTCTTGCAGAGATGAACATAGCCATTTCCTCCTTCGGACGGATAATGCTGCCAAAGCCAACGTTCCCCTTTCATTATACCGTAGTTCGGCGCTTTCTAAAAGGGTAAGGAAGAAAACATTTTGCCGGCATATTCGCGGCATTATGCGGCAAAGCGAGTGCTGCCATGCGGAAATCAAACGCGGTTGCTACGCCATTTTTCCTCTATCGGCGCCACTCTTTTCCTGGTGCCCGTGCTCTTGCCCGCTGCTCAAATGCCAAAGAAAGCGGCCAAAGCGCTTTTTCACAATAGACAAATGGGTTTGTAAAATTCCGTCGCCCATTGCCCGGACGGCAAAGAAAGCGGGCGCACTCGTTATCTAAGGAAAAACGGCAAAACAATCGCCGCGGCGCCCACCAAAGCAAACGCGGCCCCTCCGATTTTTGCGTTTAACAAGTACAGATCCGACGGCTCCGTCGCGTCATAAGACTTCCACTGTTCTGTTATGCTCCAAAAAAACGCGGGCTTACAAAAAAGCAAAATCCCCAGCGCCATCATAACAATGCCGGCAAAGATGCTCCAAAGCATTAAATCCTTCTTTCCTTTCTCGAATGCTCATACCCCTCCGTATGGAAAAACTG
Organism: Candidatus Aphodomonas merdavium; assembly: GCA_018715585.1. Taxonomy (GTDB): domain Bacteria; phylum Bacillota; class Clostridia; order Christensenellales; family Aristaeellaceae; genus Aphodomonas; species Aphodomonas merdavium. Next base: position 94 of record DVLH01000058.1, on the reverse strand, counting down.
CCCGGCAACATAAGCAGCCGGGCAGCAAGGCGCTTTTATCGCTCCGCGTCAACGTTCCTCGCGGAAATATGCCAATCCCAGGCTGGCCGGCGGT
>DVLH01000057.1 GCA_018715585.1 Candidatus Aphodomonas merdavium | reverse complement strand
GCCGATTTCGGCGGCGAGCTTCAGCCGCTGCGCCTCTCCGCCGGAAAGTGCGGGCGTCGCTTCTCCCAGCGTTAAATAGCCCAGCCCCAGGTCGGAAAGGACCTGAAGGCGGTCCTGTACTTTTTTTACGCTCTTGAGCTGCTCAAGCGCTTTCTCCACCGTCAACCCCATCAGCTCCGGCAAGGAAAAGCGCTCCCCGTTTTCACCCGGATTTTGCCAGCAGATTTTTCCGGCGGCGTCACAATAGCGGCTACCGCCGCAGTCCGGGCATACGATTTCCACATCGGGCAGGAACTGCACGTCCATGGTGATCTGTCCCGTGCCATCGCAGCCGGGACAGCGGAGCGAGCCGGTGTTATAGGAAAAATCGCCTGCTTTATAGCCCTTTTCCTTTGCATCCTTTGTCGTGGCGTAAAGATGGCGCAAATCGTCCAGCACGCCGCTGTATGTGGCCACGGTGGAGCGGACATTGATGCCAATCGGGCTTGCATCGATCAGGTTCACTTTGGATATGCCCGGCGCATCCACGCTGACAACATGGGCGGGAAGTTCTGTCCCGGCAATCTTGGCTTTCAGCGCAGGAACAAGGCTTTCCAGAATCAGCGTTGTTTTTCCGGAGCCGGAAACGCCTGTCACCACCGTTAACCGGCCTTTGGGCAAGTTCAGCTCCAATCCATGCACGGTATGAAGCGGGGTCGTAACAAGATGGATGCAGCCTTTTTCAAACATCGCTTCCGCTGCCACACGGCTGCGAACGAGCATTGCGTCCCCAGCGGACAGGAACGGCGCAATTCGGGATTGCGGCGCCTTCTCTATCGCGCCGACGCTCCCCTGGGCGATCACCTGCCCACCGGATTCTCCTGCGCCCGGCCCCATCTCAATCAGCCATTGAGCGGCGCGCAGCACGCGCACATCATGGTCAACCAAAACAACGGAGTTTCCCTGCGCAACCAAATCATCGATAACAGCCAGCAGGCCGTCGACGTTTGCCGCATGCAAACCGATGGAGGGTTCGTCCAGCACGTAGAGAACGCCGGTGGTGCGGCTGCGCACGGCGCGCGCCAGCTGAACCCGCTGCCGCTCCCCGGTAGAAAGCGTGGCGCTCGCGCGCTCCAGGGTGAGATAGCCTAGCCCAAGGTCAACAAGCCGTTTTGCTGTATGAAGGAACTGGTTGCCGATGCTTTCCCCCATTTCTCGCAGCCGTGCCGGCATGGATTCCGGCACCTGATTTACCCAGGGAATCAGTGCATCCAGCGTCATTGCGGAAACATCCGCCAAGCTTTTTCCGCCCAGGAGGGTTGAGCGTGCCCGATCGTTCAACCGGGAACCCGAACAAACCGGGCAGGTTTCCTGCTTGAGAAACTTTTCTACCCGCTTCATCCCTTTATCGTCTTTCACCTTTGCAAGCGCGTTCTCTACGGTGTAAACGGCGTTATAGAAGGTGAAATCCAGCTCCGTCGCTTGTTCGCTGTTTTTCGCTTGATAAAGGATATGCTTTTTTTGCGCCGGGCCATGAAAAACGATCTCTCGCTCCCGTTCCGTCAGCTGGGAAAAGGGAATGTCCGTGCGCACGCCCATCTCCCGGCATACATCCGTCATCAGCGACCACATCAGCGAGTTCCAGGGGGCCACCGCTCCTTGATCGATGCTGAGCGATTCATCGGGCACCAGGGAAGCTTCATCCACCGTCCATACCACGCCGGTGCCACCGCAGTTCCGGCAAGCCCCTTCGCTGTTGAAGGAGAACGCTTCGGCGCTCGGCCCTTGAAAGGCAACGCCACAAACGGGACAGACGATTGGCTTCCCCAGCGCCACATTTGCAGTGGGCGGGCATAGATGCCCGTTGGGACAGCAATGGCTGCCAAGGCGGGAAAACAACAGCCGTAGCGGGTTCAAAAGTTCCGTCGCCGTGCCAAACGTGCTGCGGACGCCCGGGATGGCAGGCCGCTGATGCAGCGCCAACGCCGCCGGGATAAACTCAATGCTGTCCAGCTTTGCTTCCGATGCCTGCGTCATGCGCCTTCTGGTGTATGCCGACAGCGCTTCAAGATATCTTCTGGAACCTTCCGCGTAGAGGATCCCGAGCGCTAGGGACGACTTCCCGGAGCCGGATACGCCTGCAATCCCTACGAGCTTTCCCAAAGGGATGTCCAAATCGATGTTTTTCAAATTATGGACGCGTGCGCCCCGAATTTCGATATGATCCGGATTCGTGTTCGCAGAAAGCGTATACGGCATAGCGATTCTCCTCAGCGTTAAAAATGGGATGATTGATTATAGCATGGAAAGGGAAAACGGGGAACGTCTCCGGGCGATTCTTCCCGCCGCGCGCTCTTCCCCTTTCCGGAACGCCGCAAAGGGCATCACGGCGCGCAAGCGCGAAGGGCCGCTGCCGTCCATCCGGCAGAAAAAACCGGCGGGCCTGCGAAAAACGCTGGCCCGCCGGACGTGTGCCGGTGTTTTCGGTTTAGAGGATATATTTCGCCTTCGCTTCCGGCTGGGTGGCCATTTCCTCGCGCTTTTTCAGGAACTTCTCCGCCGGATGGCCTAGCACGGCGAACGAAGCGAGCTTGGATTCCTCCACGCCAGGCTGGTTGAACGCGTCGATATCGAGGAACTCGCCCATATAGGCCGTTACCATCTCCAAGAAATAGAGCAGCTGGCCGATTGTATGCGCGTTTACCTCGGGCAGCGTGATTGTTTGGCTCATGCGGCCCGCGCGATAGAGCGCGTACTCGGTGCCGATGCGCTCTGCCTGAATGAGGCGGTTATGCGATTTTCCGCCCAGGAAAGCCACATCCGGGATTTCCTCGCATCCTTCGGGGATCTTTGTTTCGGAGCGGAAGTTTTCCACCTTCAGGAAGGTGACGACTTTGTCGTACGGGCCTTCCGTATAGAGCTGGAGCTGCGAATGCTGGTCCGTCACGCCAAGGGCCTTTACGGGCGTCTGCCCCACGTTGATGGCCATTCCCTTGCGGCTGACGTTTTTGCCCAGGCTTTCCGCCCAGAGCTGGCAGAACCAGTCGGCGATGTATTTGAGGCTGTCCGCATAGGGCATCATCACATGGACGTTGATATCCATCTCCTGCGCGCAAATATACATCAGCACGGCTTCCAAAAGGGCCGGGTTTTTCCACACGTCGCTGTCCTTGCAGGCTTCATCCATCAGTGCAGCGCCGGCAAGCATTGCACGGATATCGATGCCGCAGACTGCGGCGGCCAGCAGGCCGACCGGACACATCTCGGAGAAACGGCCGCCAACGCCGTTAGGGATAACGAACGATTCAAACCCTTCGCTCTTGACGAGTTTGATGAGGTTGCCGCGGCTTTCGTCCGTTGTCGCAATGATGTGCTCCTGCCAACCGTCGCCGACTTCTTTTTTCAGCAAATCAGAAATGATCAGATACTGGCTCATCGTCTCCGCCGTCGCGCCGGACTTGGTAATGACGTTAAAGCACGTGGTCTTTGGATCGATCACATCCAGCAGCGCCGCCATGCGCTCCGGGTCGATGTTATCCTCGACATACAGGCGGGGGCCGTTGCGCTTTTCCTTGGGCAGCTCGTTATAGTGCAGATGATTCAGCGCCTGCTGTACGGCGATCGGGCCGAGCGCGGAACCGCCGATGCCGAGCACAACAAACGCGTCAAAGCGCTCGCGCACCTTTGCGGCCACCTGGAGCATCTTTTCCACAACGGCATCTTGATTATAGGGCAATTCCGTCCAACCAAGCATTCCCGTGCCGCGCTTTGCGGCGACGCTTTCCTGCGCGCGCTTGGCAAACACGGCAAGCGCGTCCACCTCAGCGGGATTGACACCGCATTGCAGGCCGAGCATGTCCGCCATCATATGGTTGACATCGAGCTGAATCCGCTTGTTTTCCATCGAGGAATCCCATCCTTTCAAAAGTCAAAAGTTTGCTGCCGCGCGGAGCGGCGGGTCTGCATGATACGGTACAAAAGCGAAATGCCGTTTGGAAAAAATTAACAGATGCAAACTGGCACAAAAAATGCCGGCATGCCGCCGGCCACGGAGCGCCGGGCAGGACGCCCTACCTCTCGCCGCTTCCCGTGCGGTGTTGCCGCACGGGAAGCGGCAGGCAGTGGTTGGGCAAAGCTGAATTATTGCGCGTTCTTTTCTACGCGGATTTGCTCTTCAATCGTTTGGTTAGTCGTGGGGGTATGTCCCGGCAGCGGCAGAATCTTTTCGTTAATGGCATCCAGAATCCAGCTCGCCTGCGGGAAGAAGTAAGTTTCCAGCTCGTGTGCCGGCGTGATCCAGTTCTTCGCACCGATGACGACGGGCGGCGCATCCAGATCGTCAAACGCCATTTCTGTGATGTTGCGCGCCATGTCGTTGAGGAAGCTGCCACGCTGGCAGGCATCGCTGACGAGCACGATGCGGCCCGTCTTTTTGACGGAGGCAAGCACCTTCTCATAGTTGAACGGCACGAGCGTGCGCGCATCGATGACCTCGGCCTCCAGGCCGTATTTTTCCTTGAGCGTCTTGACGGCATCCAGCACGCGATAGAGCACGGCGCCCACGGACAGGATGGTGACGTCCTTGCCTTCGATCTTCACATCGGGATCGCCAAACTCAACGGTATAGAAGCCTTCCGGTACGCCGCCCTTGTGGAACTGCTCGCCCACATCGTAAATGCGCTGGCTCTCCAGGAACACAACGGGATCCGTTCCCACGAGCGCGGCGTTGAGCAGGCCCTTGGCATCGTACGGCGTCGCCGGGAAAACGACCTTCAAGCCCGGGATATGCGTGCACAGGCTGGACCAGTCCTGCGAGTGCTGCGCGCCGTATTTGCTGCCGACGGACAGGCGCAGCACGAGCGGCATTTTGATGATGCCGGCGCTCATTGCCTGCCACTTGCTCATCTGGTTGAATACTTCGTCGCCGGCACGACCCAGGAAGTCGCAATACATCAGCTCCGCAATGGCGCGGCCGCCGCACATGCAGTAGCCGACTGCCGTACCGACGATGGCGCCTTCGGAGATGGGGGCGTTAAACAGCCGCTGATACGGGATGGATTCCATCATGCCGCGGGAAACAGCGTATGCGCCGCCCCAATCGCGCACATCTTCGCCGTAGAAGCACAGCGTCGGATCCTCGTAGAAGCGCGTCATAATCGCCTCAAACAGCGCTTCGCGGAACTGGAACACTTTGTTCTTGGAGACAGGCTTGCCGGCGGCGTCAAATCCCCAGCGCTCCTTGCGGGCGATGGACTGCACACGGCTGTTGTCCTCGTACTTTGTGAGCACGTCGGGTTCGCGGCCGGGATCCATGCTCGGGCGCACTTCGTTGGAATACATCAGCTTGCCGATGATGTTCGGATCAGCATCGAGGTTGATGCGCGGGCTGATTTCCGGATCAATCGCTTTCTTGTACGCCTTTTCAATGGCGGCGCTGGCTTCCTCCAGGATTGCCTGGCACTCGCTGTCGGAGCATACACCGGCTTCTACCAGCTGCGCACGGTAGGTCAGCAGCGGATCCTGCGCCATCCAAGCGTCAATTTCTTCCTTGGTGCGGTAATTGTTGCTGTCCGACGGGCTGTGGCCGCTGAAGCGGTAGGTGACGACATCCAG
>DVLH01000056.1 GCA_018715585.1 Candidatus Aphodomonas merdavium | reverse complement strand
CTTGCCCAACTATCAGCAAGCCATTGGCACGGACTTTGAAGGGCACGCTTTTTTTGAGGCCAGCTCTATTCGCAAGATTCACGGCAAGTATTATTTGATCTATTCCTCCGTAAACAGCCATGAACTATGCTACGCGGTTAGCGATGCGCCGGACAAAGGGTACCGGTTTGGCGGCACGGTGATTGACATTGGCGATGTGTACCTTCATGGGCGGACCGAGGAGGAAGCACAGAACTGTTTGGGAAACACGCACGGCGGAATTGAACGCATAAACGGGCAGTGGTACGTTTTCTATCACCGTCAAACAAACCGGACACAATTTAGCAGGCAGGCCTGCGCGGAAAAGATCTATTTTGACGAACAAGGGAGAATTGCCCAAGCGGAAACAACTTCCTGCGGGCTTAATGCAGGCGCTTTGCTCGCCGTGGGGGATTATCCCGCCGCAATCGCTTGCAGCTTAACCCGCAACGGGAAAAACGTATTTTCCCGCCCGGAGCGTATGGGCGACTATTATCCGTATTTTACGCAGGACACGAAGGACGGGGCCCTTCCGGAGCAAAGCCCGGAGGAACCGACCCAATATATCGCCAACATCCAAGATGGAACAAAAATCGGTTATAAATATTTCCGTCTGGCAGGAACGCAGAAACTGTCTGTCCGGGCACGGGGAAATGCGTCGGGAAAATTGACGCTTGTGCTGGGGGAACAAAAAGTATCCTTCGCGGATGCAAAGCTTCAAGGAAACGAATGGCAGAAAATCACGTTTTCTTTTCAAGAGCAAGAGGGCGTTTTTCCGCTCTACCTCATCTATAACGGCGAAGGGAAACTTGATATAAGCCGCCTTTCATTTCTATAACGGCGTCAAAATACGCGGGGAGGATCATGCCGGAGAAGCGCCTTGTGGCTGAACGGTTGGCAGGGAAAAGCTTATGCAATGAAACGCGGACGCCTTGGCGCTGGTTGGCTTAAAGAAGGAAACCGTCCGCGAGGCGGGAACGTCCGCATAGGATTTTCAAAGCAAGGTCCGGCGGAGGGCCGCAAGCGCTGAAAAACGGTGTGGACAGGGTGACCGCCGGGACGGGGTTATCAGCTCCAATGGCATCGTACAGGCAAGGCCACGCTGCTCTTTGGAATCGCCCGAATTCCATTGGCCGAATTGCGCTCGGACAGGCTGCCGCTTTCCAACCTTTTGAAAAGGCAGGGCATGCTTGCGCCATTGCCCTTCGCACGCAAACGCGCCTGCACTGGGCTTGGGTTTTTATGCACCTTCTGGGAAAGAGACAATTCTTGCGGCGGCTGTAGGGGGAAGCCTTTGCAGCCGCCGAAGCCGTCATGTGGGCGCTTTCGGCTTGCTAAATCCCCAAAATACGCGAAGCAAACGTGAAATAAACCAGCAGCGAAAGCGCATCGACGATGGTAGTGATGAAAGGGCTTGCCATTACGACAGGATCAATTTTTATTTTTTTTGCCAGGATGGGCAGCGAACAACCCACAAGTTTTGCAATGATGACGGTAATAATCAGCGTGAGCGATACGACGGATGCTACGGCTACAGTTTCGCGGTCGAATAACAATGCCTTTGCAAACGTGCACACCGCTAGCATGCCGCCGCAAAGCACGGACACGCGCAGTTCTTTCCAGAGCACGCGGGGCAGGTCGGAGAAGTCGATTTCGTTGAGCGAAAGGGAGCGGATGATGGTGGCCGACGCCTGACTGCCCGCGTTGCCGCCCGTATCCATCAGCATGGGGATGAACGCGGTCAGCGCAAGGCAGACGGAGAGCGCGTCTTCAAAGCGGCTGATGATAATCCCGGTAAAGGTGGCGGAAAGCATCAGCAAAAGCAGCCAGGGAATGCGGTTTTTCCAGATGTCAAAAACGCTTGTGCGCAGGTAGGGCTTATCGCCGGGGGTGATGGCAGCCATCTTGGCGATGTCCTCGCTTGTCTCATCCTCGAGCACGTCAATGGCGTCGTCGACGGTAACGATGCCAACGAGCCTGTTTTCCGCGTCCACCACAGGGAGGGCGTCAAAGTTGTATTCCTGCAGCGTGTGGGCGACGAGCTCCTGGTCGTCCAGCGTGCTGACGGAGATGACGCGCGATTGCATGACGGTTTCAATCAAAGCGCTGTCGTCGGCGCGCAAAATGGCGCGCAAGGACGCCACACCGATGAGCTTGCGCCCGGAATCGATGACATAGCAGGTGTTGACGGTTTCGCGCTCGTTGCCCGTGCGGCGGATGAGCGCAATCGCTTCGGCGACGGTGTCGCTCGGCTTGAGCCCTACAAACTCCGTCGTCATGATGCTGCCGGCGCTATCCTCCGGATAGCGCAACAGTTCGTTAATGGTGCGCCGCGCTTCCGGGGTTGCTTGCTGAAGAATGCGGTGAACGACGTTGGCCGGCATCTCTTCAACGAGGTCTGCCGCGTCGTCCATGGAGATTTCGTCCACAATCGCCTTCAGTTCCTTGTCCGTTAAGCCGCGAATCAGCGCCTCTTGCAGCTCGGCGTCCATCTCAACGAACGTTTCCGCCGCCGCTTCTTTGCTGAGCAAGCGGAACAGGATCGGCCGCGTTTCTTCCGGAAGCCCTTCCAGCAGCCCCGCAATTTGAACCGGCTGCAACGTGGCGAGAAGGTCGCGCAGCGAACCAAAGCGCTTTTTTTCCCAAAGCGCCGTTACTGTTTTTTCTAATGTAAAAGTAGATGTCTTTTCGGGCATGGGCCGTCCTCCTTCCTTTTTTTGAGCAAAAAGAGCCAGAGCACGGCGCGCAGCGGCCGTTTACGCACACAAAAAAAACCCTTGCGCTAAAGCGCATGGTTTTCAGGCGCGCAAAACAGTTTACAGGAGTGCTTTATTGCGGGCGAAGGAACGGACACAAGGGGCGATCATCGTCCGCGCATGGCAACCCTGGGTCGAGCGGCGCACCTGTGCAACTGCCAGCGTCCATTCCTTTCACCTCACTTAAAATTGGAATTATATGGAACCGTATGTATTATACGCGCGATTTTTGCGCCCGTCAAGCAAAGCGGCGGAAAGTCTTTTATGTCTTGGCAGGAAAGCGTTAACGCTGTTTTACTGCCGGCAGCTTTTGAAAAGGCCTGCCATGTTTGCGCCCGAGGCGCACAGAAATTGCCCGCGGCGCAAGGCGGGGGCAACAAGGGCATCCGGCGAGAACAAGGGATGCGAAAAGCAAGATTTTCCGGCGGGATTACACGCGCACCTGCTCCACCAGGCTGGGCGGGGTCAGCCCCAGGCGAGCGGCAATGGGGGCATAGACGGAAGGATCGCCGGTGGTATAGATGGAGAAACGGCCGGCAGCGGCGGGATTGATGCCGTCGTTTTCGCGCAGCGCGCGCACAAGCGCCGCAGCCTCTTCTTCCGCCGGGTCTATCAGGGCCAGCTGAGGAAAACAGCGGTGGAAATTTGCGGCCACGATAGGGTAGTGGGTGCAGCCCAATATGAGGTGTGTTACAGGGGCGCGGCGCAGAATGTCGCCCACTTGCGCGGTGATTTCAGCGTCGATGGCATGCTCGTCGGACGCCCCGCCGTCCACAAGGGCGGCAAGGCTAGGGCTGTCTTTGGAGACGACCTCGATCTGCGGGCATAGGGCATGGATGCGCCGTTCATAGCAGCCCGAATGCACGGTGAACGCCGTGGCGATTAGCCCGACGCGCTGTGCGCCAGAGCGCGCGACGGCCTGCGCTGCGGGCGCGATGATGGTAAACACGGGCACGCCGTAGTCTGCCGCACGCCGGTCCAGCAGCGAGGAGACCGTGTTGCAGGCGACCACGATGGCTTTGACGCCCTGCCGCAGCAAAAAGCCAAACGTTTTGCGGTGCAGCGTTTCCAGCTCTTCGCGCGTGCGGTTGCCATATGGGCAGTTTGCACCGTCGCCAAGATAGACGATATCCTCGCCGGGCAGCATGCGCTGTAGGTGGCGTGCGACGGTGAGCCCGCCTACGCCGGAATCGACCACGCCAACCGGCGCTGTTTTTTTAAAGACGTCCGTTTTACACCCTCCCATAGCCGACGGCTTGTTGTCTTACCCTTTATATCACAGATGCGGCGCGGAGTAAAGCGGGCGGTGCGTTTTCCCGGCATGTTCTTGACCGGCGCCTGCTCATGGGATATGATGAGGGAAAAAGAGTAATACCGCTAGCTTTTCCTGTGCGCGCAAAGCGTATGCTTTTGCACGGGCAAGGCGGGAGGAAAGGAAAAATTATGCTGTTTGAGGATGTGTCGGCGTTTACGCCGCAGGGACTGCTGGAGCATTGTTACGTGGGCACGCGCGGCGAGCGCATTGCCTACGTCGGCGCGCAGCGGCCGCAGGAGGATTATGGCGAGCGCATCAACGGCGCGCGCCGGCTGCTATTGCCCGCGTTTTACAACTGCCACAGCCATACGGCGATGACGCTCATGCGCGGGTATGGCGAGAACATGAAGCTGCAGGATTGGCTAAACACGCGTATTTTCCCGTTCGAGGGGAAGATGGGAGCGGAAGCCATCTATTGGGGCGTGTGCCTGGGCGTGGCGGAGATGTTCCGATTTGGCATCGTGGGAA
>DVLH01000055.1 GCA_018715585.1 Candidatus Aphodomonas merdavium | reverse complement strand
CAATTTTTCGCGTACTTTTCGCCAGTATTCTGGATATTCTCCGCGGGAATACCGTTTTTATAAACTGCAAGAAAAGGAATGAGGCATCAAACGGGCGATATGCGTAGGCGCTTTTTTTTACGAAATCTGGCGGCGTTTTTACTGCCTGCGCTCTTGGCCATTTTCATTCTTGGCGGGGCGCTTTTTGTTATGTCATCCCAGTATGCAAGCGTACAGGCGCGCAGCATTGGCGAAGGGCTTTTACAGCAATCGCGTGCGAGTTTGGAGTTCCTGCTGGGCGAGATTGACACCATGGATATCATCTTCAAGAATCATCCGCCGTTCAATTTTCGCCTAAAGCGGTTTCTCATGCACGCGCAGTCGGGCGTTTCCTATGAAGATTATGAAACCGTTGCGAACGCTACCAGCCTTTTGAGCGCCATTGCAAGCGCAAACCAGCATCTGTTTTCTATTTATATCTATTACGACGGCGGTGGGGAGTACTTTCTGGACAGTGCCTCCAAGGTAGCAAACTTATCGTATTTTTATGATACGGATTGGTTTGACAGCTATCAGGCGCAGAGCGAGTCTGTGCGCATGTGGCTGGAAGTGCGCAACATCCGTGTTTACGAAAACGATGCCAACGCAACGCCGGTGCTCTCGATTTTCCGGCGGATCTCGCCCTATGGGAAAGCAAACGCAGGGCTGATTGTCTATAATTTAAAAATCGGTTCCGTCAATCAATTGCTTCGCAGCATGGAGCCCAACGCCGATACGCACCTGCTGGTGGCGGATGAAAGCGGGGAAATTATCTTTTCCAGCGATGAGGAGATTGCTTCGGCGGCGGTTGGACGTGTGCCGCAGCTTCGCTCTTCAAACGATGAAACTTTTATAACGCTTGCCAGCGGACGCTATCGCGTGTGCAGCCTTTCGTCGGAATACTTTGGCCTCTGCTATTACGTTTTGCAGCATGAGCGCATGCTGAGTGAACTGCCTATGGCAACGCTCAAAACGTTGGTGCTTGTGGTTAGCCTGTGCGCGGTCGTCAGCGTTTTCGCCGCGACGATTGCTGCGCGAAACAGCAGCCGCAGGCTGTACGGCATCATCGAACTGATGGACTGTGCCTCGCAGCACAAACCGCTGCCGCAGGTACAGGCCGTTCCGGCGGACCCATACGGCTATGTTCTAAACAACATTCTGCACGCTTTTTTGGAGCAAGACCAAATGCGCTCGCAATTGGCCGAACGCAGATATGAAATACAGGTGTTGAGCCTGCAAGCGCTCCATAATCAGATCAATCCGCATTTTCTTTATAACACGCTGCAAGCGGTTTATTGGCACGTCGTAGGAAAAGACGGCGCGCCGAGCGCTACGTCGGAAATGATTGTATCCCTAACGGAAATTTTAAAATATGCCCTCGGCGCCGACAGCGTTTCCGTCGCGCTGGAGGACGAAATCCAAATTGCTCAAAGCTATCTGGAGATTCAGTCCGTTCGTTTCCCTGGTCAGTTTAACGTTTTTTGGAATATTGCACCGCAAACGCGCACGCTGCAGGTGATACGGCTCCTGCTGCAACCCCTGCTGGAAAATTGCTTCCAGCACGGGCTTACGAAGCGCACACAGCAGATCGATATCCGTATTTGCAGCAGCGTGGAACAGGGGCGGCTGCTGCTGTCGGTGACGGATAACGGCGCCGGCATGACGCCGCAGCGGCTTGGCGAAATTCAGCAAGCGCTGGAAACGCCGTCAAAGTGGGAAAACAGGCATATTGGCTTGCTGAACACGCACAAGCGGCTGCGCCTGCTCTTTGGCGAGTGCTATGGTTTGTCCGTTGCAAGCAAACCCTATCAAGAGACCGTAATACAGCTGACGCTGCCCGCGCTGACGGATGTGTTTGATATGCAAAAAATATGGGACGAAGGAGAAAACCACGGCTTGGGCTGCGCGTAGGGGGCTGTGCTTGTGAACAGGCGGGTTTTGCGATATACTAGGCGTGTTTGGATGGCGCCAGCTTGTGCGCAGGCAGATGGAGGAGGAAAAGCAAAATATGCAGCAGACATTTCTATCGCGGCAGGAAGTTCCGCAGAGCTGCCGGTGGAAGCCGGAGCATATCTATGCTAAGCAGCAAGATTGGGAAACGGATTATGCTTTTGTGTTGGAGAGCGCAAAGAAGCTTTCCGCATGCACAGGAACGCTTTCACAAGGGCGCGATGCCGTGCTGTCTGCGCTGCAGCTTTATGCGCAAACGGCCGAGCATTTTTCGCGGCTATATACGTATGCTACCATTTGTTTAAACGCCGATAATTCCGATACGGCTTTTCAGGCCCTTGCGGCACGGGCGCAGAGCCTGGGGGCGCAGGTGAGCGCGGCGTGTGCATTTTTGCAGCCGGAGCTTTTGGCGTTGCCGCCCCAGGTGCTGGAAAGCTACGCTGCCGATGAAGCGTTTGCTTCGTTTGACGCGATGTTACATGACGTAGAGCGCATGCGCCCCTATACGCTTTCTACCCAGTTGGAAACCGTGCTGGCCAACGCGCAGGAAGCGCTGGAGGGCGCGGGCAACGTTTACGATATGCTCACCAGCGTAGATATGAAGCTGGGCAAGGTGCGCGATGAGTCGGGCAAAGCCGTTCCGCTGACGCACGCGCTCTACGGCTCGCTGCTGGAGAGCACAAACCGTTCCGTGCGCAAATGCGCCTTCGAGCGGATGATGAAGGCATATGCCGCCTTTTCCTCCACGTTTGCCGCGGCATATGCGGCCAACGTTAAAGCGGATGTGTTCTGTGCGCGCACAAGAGGCTATGCAGGAGCGCGCCAGGCAGCGCTGTATCCTGACGCCGTTCCCGAGAGCGTCTATGACAATCTGGTTGAGGCTGTGCATGATGCGCTGCCGGTGCTCCATGCGTATATTGGCCTGCGCAAGGATGTGCTGCGCCTTACGACGGTACACCTATACGACCTATATGTGCCCATGGCGCAGGGCTTTTCGCTGAAGCTTACCTACGACGAGGCGTATCAGCTGCTGCTGGAAGCCGTCGCGCCGCTGGGGGCGGATTATCAGGCCATCGTGCGGGAAGCAAAGGATGCCGGCTGGATCGATGTTTACGAAACGCCCAACAAGACCACGGGCGCTTATTCCGCCGGCGGCGCTTATGGCATCCATCCGTATATCCTGCTGAACTACCGCAGCGAGCTGGATGGGCTGCTGACGCTTGCGCATGAGATGGGGCATGCGATGCACAGCTACTATTCCAACAAGGAACAGCCGTTTGTTAAAAGCGATTATACAATCTTTGCCGCCGAGGTTGCCTCTACCTGCAACGAGGTGTTGACAGTGGAGTCGCTGCGCAAGCGCTATGCGTCGGATAAAGCGGCGCAGGCTGCGCTGGTGGGCCGCCTGCTGGAGGGATTCCGCACGACGGTTTTCCGTCAGACGATGTTTGCAGAGTTTGAAATGAAAGCGCATGCGATGGAGGAGGCGGGAGAACCGCTCACGCATGAATCGCTGAGCGCGATGTATTACGCTTTAAATAAGGCCTACTATGGCGGCGCGTGCCGCGTGGACCCCTCCATCGCCGGAGAGTGGATGCGTATCCCGCACTTTTATAATGCCTTTTACGTGTACAAATACGCGACGGGCTTTTGTGCGGCTGTGGCGCTTGCACGGCGTATCCTCACCGGCGGAGAGGAAGCGGTGGCTGCGTACCGCAAGTTCCTGGCGCTGGGCGGTTCGCTGCCGCCCATTGAAGCGCTGAAAATTGCAGGGGTTGATATGTCGTCGCCGGAACCGGTTGTCGCAGCGCTGGACTATTTTGCCGCTCTGCTGGCGGATTTTTCGGCGCTGATGCTGTAGTTGCGTTTCGCGCGGGTGCTTTGGGGCATTCAGGGGCGCGCCTGCGCCCCTGACAGCTTGCCGCAAACGGCGTTTTGTGATCTCTCGCGCCCGCGGCGCGGCGGAAAAGCGCCCGGAGAAGCTTTGCTGCGCAAGGCTTGTGAATCCAGCGCATAGGCCGCTGGAGCCTGGCTTTGCGTGTGTAACTGTGGCTTTCTAAAACTGTCTGAAACGGTTTTTGCGGGCTGTTTGGCGTTTTTGCTTCTTTTGCCGCATGCGCGCTCCAAAGAGCGCCAGGCGCCGGCCACCCTTTTCCTTGCGTTTGACTGCTTTTGCGGAAAATGCTATACTAGAACCAACCAATCCGAAAGGCATCAGAGGAGGCGCCGTGTTTTCTCGCAAAAAGTTCCCCTTCCTTTCCACGATCGTTGTAGCCGTTCTGGCCGTTTGCGTGGCGGGGGAAATACAATCAAATCAGGAGCTGACAAGCCGCGTGTTTTCGCAAATGACGGCCGCGGCCAATCAGTTTTTACGCTGTTTTAATCAGCTAGCTGGCACCTCTATCGCGGAGGAGAGCTTTGTTTTTTCAAACGGGGTGCTTATGACCGCGGCGCCCCAGGGCGTTAGCGAGGGGGGGCAGTTTGTGGATGCTCCCGCACAGCAGCCGGACGCAGCGGCAGTATTTGCTCCTGCGGCGGAAACGCTTGCGCCGCAGCCGCAAAGCACGTCTCCCCTGGAACAGGAAACAGCCGATCCCGTGCCTTTGCTCGTCAATGCATGGAACCCCTTGCCGGATGATTATGTGCCGGAGGATCTCGTGCTCATGCGCGAATACTGCGGCAGCGATATTGTCTATATCAAAGGGAGTGAGATTGAGGGCTGCCGCAAAGCGGTGGATGCTTTGATGACGATGCTCAGCGCGGCAAGGGCAGAAGGGCTGGATAACTGGCAGGTGAGCGCCGGATACCGTTCCATCGCCTATCAACAGCAACTGATGGATAACAAGGTATACGAATACCGCCAGCAGGGTCTTTCCGGTTCCGATGCCCGCAGCGCGGCGGAGAGATACGTTGCAACGCCCGGTTGCAGCGAACATCATACGGGATTGGCGTTTGACATCACGGTTGCCGGGCAGAGCTTCGCTTCTACAAAGCAATGCGCTTGGCTGCAAGAGCATTGCTGGGAGTATGGTTTTATCCTGCGCTATACGGAAGAAAAAGAAAGCATCACCGGTATTGCCGCCGAAGCATGGCATTTCCGCTATGTCGGCCAGCCGCACGCGCTGATTATGCGCGATAACGGTTGGTGCTTGGAAGAAT
>DVLH01000054.1 GCA_018715585.1 Candidatus Aphodomonas merdavium | reverse complement strand
GTTTTCTACAAAGATCGCCCAACCGTTCTTCAATAAGCGCGCCGGTTGACTTTTTTTAAACGTTGTGTTAAGCTGCTGATGGAAGAATGAGCGAAGGGCGCGCCCATGCGCGTAAAGGTGGCGAAATGCGCTAACAATCCGATTTGGCAGGCGGAAGGATGGCCCCGCAAGGGGGGCTTTGTTTTCGTGCCGGATCGGAGAAAGCGCACAGCAAGAAGCCCTGCGCCGTGTGTGGCGCGCGGCTTTTTGGGGCGCCGCGCACGCGGCCGGCCACCCATGTATCCGTTTGCTGCATGCGCAATCCGTCTTTCGGCACGAAAGACGGATTTTTCTTTTAGGAGGAAACATGCTGCAAATCCAAAATGTAACGCTGATCCACCGCAGAGACAATCGCACGCTCATCGAAGGGCTTTCCTTTGTGCTGCGTCCTGGCGATCGCATCGCCGTCATCGGCGAGGAAGGGAACGGCAAATCGACGCTGCTGAAATGGCTGTATGACCCCGCGCTCACCCAGCCGTATATTGCCGCTACGGGCGAGCGGATTGTCAGGGATGAAACGCTTGGCTATCTGCCGCAGGAATTGCCGCCCGCGCAGCGCGCGGCAAGCGTGTATGAATTCTTTTGCGCCGAGGAGGCGTTTTACGCCCAAACGCCGCGCAACCTGGGACGGTTGGCGTCGTCGCTTGGCCTTGCGGCGGATTTTTTCTACCGCGAGCAGCAAATGGGGACGCTTTCGGGCGGAGAAAAAATAAAAGCGCAGCTGGCAAGGCTGCTCATGGGCAACCCAACCGTGCTTTTGTTGGACGAACCATCAAACGATTTGGATCTGGATACGCTTTCGTGGCTGGAAACGTTTCTCGTTGGGCTAAAGGCGTCCGTGCTGTTTGTGTCCCATGACGAAACGCTGCTGGAGCGCGTAGCCACGGGCGTCGTCCATCTCGAGCAGCTTCGCCATAAAGCGCGCTGCCGCGCAACGGTAGCCCGCGTGCCGTATGCCGTCTATGCACAGCAGCGGGCAGAAAACATGGAAAACGAGCGCCGCCTGGCGCTAAACGGGCGGCGGGAGGAGGCAGCCCGGCAGGAAAAGCTTATGAGAATCCGGCAAAAGGTGGAGCGGGACCAGCAAACCATCTCCCGCCGGGACCCGCATGGCGGCTATTTGCTGAAAAAGAAAATGAAGGCCGTTACATCACAGGAGCGGCGCTTTGCGCGCGAGGCCCAGGAACGCGTACAGATGCCGGAGGCGGAGGAGCATATCGGATTTGCAATGGAAGGACAGCGCATTGCCGCGGGAAAAGCGGCAATCGATTTCCATCTGGATTGCCTGCAGGCGCCGGACGGCCGGCCGCTGGCGCAAAACATTTCGCTGTTTTTGCGCGGCGGAGAAAAAGTATGCATTATTGGGCGGAATGGATGTGGCAAAACGACGCTGCTGCGCGCCGTTAAAAAAGCGCTGTTTGCACGCGAAGACCTTGCGGCGGCTTATATGCCGCAGGATTACACCGAGCTGCTCGACAGCGAAAAAACGCCCGTGGCGTTTTTGCTTGAAAATCTTCGCCCTGAAGACGCGGTGAACATCCGCACGCGGTTGGGATCGCTCAAATACACGGCGGAAGAAATGGAGCATCCGGTCCGCGAACTCTCCGGCGGGCAGAAAGCAAAGCTTTTGCTGCTCAAGCTGAGCCTGTCCGGCGCCAACGTGCTCCTTTTGGACGAGCCGACGCGCAATTTTTCGCCGCTGTCCGGCCCTGTCATCCGCCGGACGCTGGCAGCGTTCCCCGGTGCAGTCCTCGCCGTTTCACACGACAGAAAATTGCTTTTAGAAGTCTTTGACCGCCTCTATCGCCTGACCCCGGACGGCCTTTTGCAGGTTACTCCGTGCGATTTTAATGCGTAAGGGAAAAAGTTTTCGTCGGACGCGAACCAACCGCATTGCTGGCGAATCTATAAGGTGTGATCGATCACAGAAAGAACGGTTGGGAGGAAAAGCATGACGCAGGCGGAATTTGAGGCGCGCATCGTGGGGATGCAGGATACGCTTTACCGTGTCTCCGCAACGCTCTTGCCGCAAATGTGCGACAGGGAGGACGCCATTCAAGAGTGCGTCTACCGGGCGCTCATCAAGCGTGAGCGGCTGCGCAACGATGCGGCGATGCGCGCATGGGTCGTCCGAATCTTGATCAACGAGTGTTATCAAGTGATGCGCCGGCGAAAACGTGAGTTTCCTGTTGAAACGCTCCCGGAGGGGGAAGTGGAAGCGGGAGCGGATTTGGAAGTTCGCCAGACGCTGATGGCCCTCCCGCCTGCGCTGCGCCTGCCGGTGGAATTGCATTATATCGAGGGGTATAAAATCGAAGAAATCGCGCGAATGCTTCGTGTCCCTAGCGGGACGGTCAAATCCAGGCTATCCCGGGCACGCAAAGCGATGCGCGAAACATGGGACGAAAGGGGGCTCGTTCGGACGTGAACGATGAAAAGCTACAACAGGCGTTTGGACAAACGCCGGAGCGCGTTAAACGGTGTATTCGGGAAGCGCTGAACGGCCCGAAGGAGGAGTTTGTAATGAAGAGAAAAATCTCAATCGGCCTGATCGCCGCTCTCATTGTGCTTGCCATTGCCGGAGGCGTCGCCATGGCCGCCCATTACGGCGTGCTGGATTTCCTTTCCTGGACCGACGAGGATGGACGGCAGCATGTCAACGAATCCCTGCAAGGCGCGGTACAGCAGCTGGGGGAGATATATGACGGGGAACAGATGCGCATGGAGGTAACCGACGCGCTCTACGACAAGGAAGGCGGCGTGTTCACCATCGCCTGGACAATCGCCAACAAAGCGCCGCAGGAGCAGGCGTATATCCTCTGCGAAGGCATTCGTTTCGACGGGGAAACCGCTTTCCCGCGCAGCTACAGCTACATGAGCGAGTTTTTCCTGCGGGAGGAGCCGATGGAAGGCGGCGTAACGGGCGAACTGCCCGAAAACGGCGGCACAAACGTGGAAATGACGTTTTGCGTGCTGCATCCGCAAGGCGAGATCGTCGAGGTGCAGATGGAAAACGACGAACCGTTTGATGATTATTGCAAGCGGCTCGACGCGCTGATTTCGCAGGGGAAAATCCCCGTGGAAGGCGATGGAATGATCGCCCTTTACAAGGACCTCTTCCAGTACGATGAAGAAATGGACGGCTTGCGGGAGCTCAGCCCTTACGTGCGCCCGTTAGTAGGCAGTGGCCTGTTCTCGCTGGAAGACCGCTTTACGCTCTCGTTTACGCTCAATGAGGACACGATGGCGGGTATGCTAAAAACATACGTTGACGATGGGCCGTATGAATTCGATGGCTATACGCTGCGCGTGCGCCGCGCGGAGATTTCACCCATGGCAGCCCGCTTCGAGGTGGAATACATCACCGATGAAAAGCCCGCCGACGGCGGCAAGGGCTTTGGCCCGATGTGGGAGTTGTCCTTCTCCACGCCGCAAAGCAATGCGGACGGAGGGCGGTGGTATACGAACGCCGGCGGTACCTGGAAAGACCCGGTGCAATTGGAGGACGGGCGCTGGCAGTCCACATTTATCTTTGAAGCGCTGGAGTTGACGGTACAGCCGCAGGAAGTCGTCATGACGCTTGTGACATACGAAACCGGCGAGGACGGCACGGTGACAACTACCGAGCACACGCAGGATGCCGTGACGCTCCAGTTTGAATAAAAGCTTCCCACAGTAAAATGTACAGTCACAACGGCTTACGCCGTGCCCGGAAGGGGCGGGATGGCGAGGCAGTTGTTTATCGGGGAACGGCGTGTGCCGTTCCCCGGCTGATTATACAAGGATAACCCACCGGCGCGAAAGCGCAGCCCAGCAGCAGCGCAAAAATGCCGCAGCAATTACGGGCGCGGGAAAGGGAAACGCAATGAGGCAAAAGCGCGCTGCAGCCGCCCACTTGGAGCGGCGCAGCCGGATATGCTGGTACGCGCAGGCGGCGGAAAGGCGCCGCATTGCAGCACACGAGAGGCCGGCAAAAGGAGACGGGAAGGAAAACCCGTTGCGGAAGGCAAGGGCAAGCCTTCCCACCGCCGGCAGGCCGAATTCTCGGCTCCGTCGCCTGGATTTCAGCTCGCCAAATGGCGCTTGCGGCATGATGCCGCTTTCCCCTTTCAGACGCCCCGGAAAGCGCGGCGCTGACAGTTTCGGCGGTGTTTGTCCCTCCCGGCCCAACCGAAAGGGTGCTCCGCGCCCCACGCCCCGGCGGTGTCCTTGCCGGTTGCGGTGACGGCCCATTTTCCCTTTCCCGGCGTTGGCTCTGCCCGGCCGGTTCGCCTCCACGGGCTCTCCCTTGCAAACCGTTACGCGCCGAGAGGCTTTTTCCCGTACTTGCACAGCTCCCGAGCACACCCAAGCTTTCTCCGCCGCCAGCTGTCCTTCCCTTTTCGCGAAAAGGCTTTCCCGCCCTATGCAGGGCTCCGCGTCCCCTGGTTCTCCGCGCCCTGCGCGGGGACAACAAAAACGGCCGGTCCCGCAAAGGGAACCGGCCATCCGCTTCGTGCATCGGCCCGGATTATTCCGGAACCGCCACGAGGAAACACATATCGTTCAGGTCGCCATTGGCGGTATCGAAGAAATCGTAAAACGTAAAGTTATACAGAAAGCGCTCGGCGCTGTACACGCCGTATCCGTCTTGGTTATGGTCCGTCGTGTCGTAAGGATCGGCCACAATCAGCACGTCGTCCTGGGTCGTCTCGGTGCCCATCGTGTCATAACCGATGATGACCTGCCAATGGCCGCCCCAATCGTTCCATCCCACGAGAATCGGGTTTCCCGCCGCAAGGGTTTCCTGGATAAAATCATAGGTAAAAACATCGTATACCGTGTCCTGGCAATCATAGGTGGAATAGAGCGTATATCCGCCCACGCCTTCAAAAATCTCAATCAGCTGCCGCAGGCTCGTAGCTTCCGGCGCAAGCGCGTTGCTGCGATAGGCAGCCAGCGTCTCCTCGTTATAATCGCCCAGCTTGCCGTACCAGTTCATCACCATCAGCGCGCTGGAAACCCCGCAGCTCCATTCACTCGTCTGCTGCTGCGTCTGAAAATGATGAAGAATCGTCAAGCTATCCGTGGATTCCATGTTATAAAAATCCAACGTGCTAAAATACGGGCTGTTCTCATGGTCGCCCTGCCGCTCCACGCTATCAGCGCCGTCCGCCTCGCTCAGATCCGTTGTATAAGGGATTTTCATCTCATCGGTGTAATTTCCCGCCGCTTTTGCCTCACCCTGACAGGCAAACGGCATGCAGAGACAGAAAAGTGCCAGCAAGCAAGCGATCGATTTTTTCAAAAAAAATCACTCCCTTTTGTCTTTGTAGTGCCGGAGCACGGCCGGCTCTGGCAAAAAGCCGCCTTAGAGTATACTAAGCCTCTCCTAAAAATGCAAGAAAAACAATCGCGCCCCTAGCGCCTTTTTCTTTCTCCTCCCAGGCAAAATGCCAAACATTTTCTCCCGCTCCCTGTTAAAGCGGATTGTTTGCCGTCAATAGCGCCGCAGCGCCCAATTGCTTCCGCGCTTGAAACGGCCGAAAGCATGGGGCGGGCTTTCCGCTTCCATCCAGCGTACCACACGCATGTCCCGCCTGCTTCCCGGCCGTATTTGCCCATTGGCGCAAGATGAAACGCCCCGAAGGGTATGGCACCGCAAAAAGATTATCTGCTACGCAGCTCATCAT
>DVLH01000011.1 GCA_018715585.1 Candidatus Aphodomonas merdavium | reverse complement strand
CGGTGGCAATGGCAAGAGGGTTCCACCTGTTCCCATTCCGAACACAGCAGTTAAGCCTCTTAGCGCCGAAGGTACTTGGCTGGACACGGCCCGGGAGATTAGGTCGCTGCCGGAATCCAAATGCGGGAATCAAACGATTCCCGCTTTTTTTGTATGTTATAACGCGGGAAATGCGGCGGCGCAGGGGCGGCAGGGAAAGATATGAAAGCGAACGAATAAAACGGAGAGCCAAGAAAAGGGGACGGATGCAGGGGAAAAGGCGGACAAAGGGAAGGAGTAGAAAAAGGCGAAAGCGAAGGACGCTTGCCGGAGGCAGGCATGTGCCCTGCACAGGAAGGAGCGATGCACGTGGACCGTATGCCGTTGCTGCGGCAATGGCTGCGGGAGGAAGAAGGCGCGAGGATGAAAGGGTGGGATTTCTCTCATCTCCGCGGCCGATATGAAGAGGAAAATGATTTGCCCTGGGATTACCGCCAGGAAGCGCTAGCGCGCTTAACGCCCGATTGCACGCTGCTGGATATCGATACCGGTGGCGGGGAATTTCTTCTGTCGCTGGGCCATCCCTATGAAAAAACGAGCGCGACGGAGGGATATGCCCCGAACGTGCAGCTTTGCGAGCAAACCCTTAAGCCGTTGGGAATTGACTTTCGCCGGGCAGACGGAGGGGAAACGCTGCCGTTTGACGGCGGCCGGTTCAATGTGATTCTTAACCGCCACGGTGATTACCGTCCGGAGGAAATGTATAGGCTGCTCAAGGCAGGAGGCGTTTTTCTTACAGAGCAGGTTGGCGCGGAAAACGATAGAGAACTGGTGGAGCTGCTGCTGGACCCTGCGCCTGTGCCGCCTTTTCCCGAACAGTATTTGGACAAGGCAACCGCAAAACTCGAACGATGCGGGTTTAAAATCCTCAAAGGGCAGGAAGCTTTTCAACCGATCATATTCTGGGATGTCGGCGCACTCGTTTGGTTTGCGCGCGTTCTCCCGTGGGAGTTTCCGGGCTTTTCGGTGCGGCGCTGTCTGGACAGGCTCTATCGGGCGCAGCAAGCGCTGGAGCGGGATGGCAAGCTGCAAGGAAGGATTCACCGCTTTTTGGTCGTTGCGCAAAAAAGCTAGGGGATGCGCAAACCGGTTGCCCCGCCAAAGCGTGTAAAGCTTTGCATTCGCTCTTTTTTACGCCGCGCGTTTGGCGCGTTTTGCGCGGCCCCGCCTGCCGCCTTTTACAACCGGCATGCTTTTGCGCCAGGCGCATTGCCTCGCTCAATGGAAAGAACACTTGACATTTGCAGAAGCGGATGATAAAATCAGAATATGGAAAGTAAACTTTCCATTTACGCACAACGCGAGGCTTGTCGAGTAAAGAGGAGGGCTTCTATGAAACGGTGGAAGGATGCCGGGATTGCTGCGCTGGGAGTGGCATTGGTGGCGGCGGGGCTATGTTTGCTCAAATATGGCGCGATATCGCAGACCGTGCAGGCGCTACCATATGTGTGCATAGGAATTGGTTGCGGGTTGTTTGGCCAGGGCATGGGGGAATTTATCGCCGGGCGGGCTCTAAAAAGCTGTCCGGAGGCAGCCCAAAGGCTGCGCATTGAAAAAAACGACGAGCGCAACCTTGCACTGACTTATAGGGCAAAGGGCAAAGCGTTTGACAGGATGACGTTTGTCTTTGGTGCGCTAATGGTCTCCTTTGCGCTGATGGCAGTGGAATGGACGGCTGTGATACTTCTCGTTCTGGCATATCTTTACGTCCATGGCTGCGCGCTGTATTACCGGGCGCGGCTGGAAAAGGAAATGTAACCGGCATTTGCGCGGGCAAACGCCGGAAAGCAGGGCGTTCGCTACAGCATAGGGCGGGCAATGCCCGCCTTTTTTGCGCTCTGTGTCCATGGGAGGCGTGACGGCTTGAGAGGCTTGGCGGTTTGCATTGAGGAAAATTAACTTTTTGCCGTCAAACGCACGCGGCTGGGCAAACGCGCATAAGGAAGAAGGCGGCGTCTCTGCGGCAAGGCTCATCTTGCGAGGAAGGATATCGCTTGGAAAAGGTAGGCGGTAATCGGATGCAAGCGGCTATGCGCTGATAAGACGGGGGATGCGAAATACCCCGGTGATGCGCCGTGATAAAAAATCTTTATACGGTTTTAACACCGATTTGCACACACTAACGCAGTCTTTAATTGCAATATGGGATAATAAAATACAATTTTATGGAGTGAAGGAGCTGCGAGCGGATGGGTTTTTTCTGGAAAAACAAGCGCCTAGCGTCATTTCGGCTGAGCATAGCGGGCTTTGCAGGCGTTATCCTGGTTGGGAGCTTGCTTTTAATGCTGCCGATTGCGTCCCGTGCGGGAGAGGCGACCGCCTTCCTGGACGCGCTGTTTACTGCTACATCCGCCGTGTGCGTGACGGGATTGGTCGTTTTTGATACGGCAAACTACTGGTCCGGCTTTGGACAGGCGGTTATTCTGTTGCTGATCCAGATTGGCGGGATGGGCGTTGTGACGGTGGCGGGAGCAATTGCGATCATGTCCGGTAGGCGGATTGGATTGTTTCAACGCAGCGCGATGCAGGATGCAATTTCGGCGCACAAGCTGGGCGGCGTTGTGCGGCTGACGTGGTTTGTGCTGCGGGTAGCCGTTGTGATTGAGCTTTTGGGCGCGGTGGCGATGTACCCCGTTTTTTTGCAGGACTTTGGAGCAGGAAAAGGACTCTGGTATGCGTTGTTCCACTCGGTCTCCGCGTTTTGCAACGCAGGATTTGACCTGATGGGCGTGTATGAGCCTTTTTCATCGTTGATGCACTACCGGGAAAATGTAGCGGTAAACGTTACGGTGATGTTGCTGATTGTCGTAGGCGGCATTGGGTTTCTTACCTGGGACGATGTGCGCGCACACGGGCCGCATTTAAACAAATACACCATGCAGAGCAAGGTAATTTTGCTGACGACAACACTGCTGATCCTACTCCCTGCGGCGTATTTTTTCTTTGGCGAGTTCGCAGATCATCCGATGCACCGCCGTATCCTTCTTTCGTTCTTTCAATCTGTCACCCCCCGCACGGCAGGGTTTAATACAGCCGATCTTAATGCAATGAGCGAGACGGGGCAATCGGTTTTGACGGCGCTAATGCTCATTGGCGGCTCGCCGGGATCGACGGCAGGCGGCATGAAGACGACGACGCTGGCTGTGCTTGTCGCTTGCGCGGCGGCAGTGTTTCAGCGCAGGGAAAGCGCCCATCTTTTTGGCCGCCGCGTTTCGGATGATGCGGTGCGCAGCGCCTCCGTGGTGCTGCTGATGTATTTGTCGCTGTTTCTCACAGGCGGGCTGGCCATCAGCCGCATGGAAGGGTTGCCTGTCCTGGATTGCCTTTTTGAGGCGGCATCGGCGATTGGTACGGTTGGATTGTCGCTGGGCATAACGCCGGGGCTTAGCGCCGTGTCGCGGCTGATTTTAGTGGCGTTGATGTTCTTTGGCAGAGTGGGGGGGCTAACGCTCGTGTTTGCGGCGGTATCGAGCAGGCAAGGAAACATTGCGAGGCTCCCGCAGGAGAGGATCACGGTAGGATAATTAAGGAGGTTATAGCATGAAAACAGTTTTATTGATCGGTCTGGGCCGGTTTGGACGGCATATTGCTTTAAAGCTGAACGAGTTGAACCATCAGGTTTTGGCAGTAGACAAGCGGGAGGAAAGGGTCAACGCGGTGCTGCCATATGTGACCGGGGCGCAAATAGGCGACAGCACAGACGAAGAATTCTTGCGCTCATTGGGCGTGCGCGACTTCGACGTGTGCATTGTTGCTATCGGGGACGATTTTCAAAGTTCGTTGGAGACTGCTTCGCTGCTCAAGGAACTAGGCGCGCAAAAGGTGGTTGCACGTGCGGCGCGGGATGTGCAGGCCAAATTCCTGCTTCGCAACGGAGCGGACGAGGTTGTCTATCCGGAGAAGCAACTGGCAAACTGGACGGCTATCCGCTACAGCGCCGACCATATTTTCGACTACATCGAGCTAGGGGACGACCATGCGATCTTTGAACTTGCTGTGCCGGAGAGCTGGGCGGGCAAGAGTGTGGGCAAGCTGGATGTGCGCAGAAAGTATAATGTAAATATCCTTGCAGTCAAGCGTGATGGGCGGCTTGCGATGACGATTATCACGCCGGAAACGGTGTTGCCAAAGGACGGAACGATTCTCGTGTTGGGGATGCAGCGCGATGTTCAAAAGAGCTTCCATCTTTAATGCGCTGGTTTGAAAGCGTTTTGCCGCAACGAAGGGAGGGAGGAAGTCATGAAAAGCGTCATCCTTGTAGCCTACTTTTTTGCGGCGGCGTTTTTCGGGATGGCCGCGATGCGCGGGCTCGATCAGTATTTCGCCTGGAACCGTCAGGCCGCTGATGACCGGGATGAGCCGGGGAAGCTTCGCATCGCTTTTTCCGAGCCGTTTGTCGCCGATAGCGCTGCGGAAAGCTTCGCAAGGGCGTGTAAGGCCTGCGCCCGTACGGAATTATATTTTTATGCAGGCGATGTGACGGCAGTGCTGCAAGCGCTGCGCGAAGAGCGGGTAGATGTCGCCATCGTTGCAGGCAAGGCGAATGCGGGGGAAGCGTTTGAGGCGCTCCCGCTGGCGCTTTCACCTGCGCGCCTGTGTGCGCCTGCATGCGGTTTGTCAATCGCGCCCCTGCCCAGGGAGCACGTGCAAAGCGCGGTCTGGAAGAAAGGAACATCCAATTCGTTGGCCCTTGCGTTTGTCAAAAGTCTGCCGGCTTTGCAGCCTTCCCAGGAAGGAATCTCGCCGGGCAATGTAGTACAATAGAAAAAAAGCAAGGGAGGGAAAAGCCGTGCAAGCGCCAAGGGAGCAGCTTGGGCGCGGCATCGCGCGCGAACAGGAAGCGGGCAAGGGCAAGCTAAAGATCTTCTTTGGCTATGCGCCTGGAACCGGAAAAACCCGCGCGATGCTTGAAGCTGCCTACAGCGCGGTGCGGGAAGGCGTGGACGTAGTCGCCGCCTGCGTGAACGCGCGCGGCGAACACGGCGTGATGGAACTGCTTGCAGACATGGAGCGGTCAGCGGGCAGGGGTGACGAGTTGGACTTGGATGCGCTGCTGGCGAGGCGGCCGCAGCTGGTCGCGCTGGATGAATTGGCGCATGCAAACGCCCCCGGTAGCCGCCATGGCAAGCGCTATCAAGATGTGGCCGAACTTTTAGCAGCCGGTATTGATGTTTATACGACGGCGAACGTGCAAGACATTGAAAGCTTGAGCGATATTGTTGCCGCTGTCGCTGGACAGGCGCCTGCCGAGTGTATTCCGGATACCGTTTTTGACCACGCCGATGCAATCGTACTGGTCGATTTGGAACCGGACCGGTTGTTGGAGCGTTTGGCGGGGCGGCAAGGTGGCGCACAGTCCCCGTCCTTGGAAAGCCTCTGGGCGTTGCGGGAGATTGCAATGCGCCGCTGCGCGGATAGGATCAAGCTGCGCCTGGAAGCTTCTCGCGGCAAGCGCGGCAGCGCTTACCGAACGGATGAGCACGTGCTGGTGTGCCTTTCCTCTTCACCTTCCAATGCGCGGATTATCCGCACGGCCTCGCGCATGGCGAGCGCCTTTCGCGGCGCGTTTACGGCGCTGTTTGTGCAGACGCCGCAACTGCGGGCGATGAGCGATGGAGACAAAGCCCGTTTGAGCGAAAACATGCGCCTGGCCAAGCGGCTTGGTGCGGCGATTGAAACGGTGTACGGCGATGATATCCCGCTGCAAATCGCCGAATTTGCACGCCTTTGTGGCGTGACAAAAATCGTTATCGGGCGCAGTGCCGCTGCGCGCAAAAGTCTGTTTGGAAAGCCCATTTTGACAGAGCGCCTGATCGCCCTTGCGCCAGGGCTGGATATCCATATCATCCCTGATGGGGAAGCGGGGCAGCCATATCGTTTCAAGCGAGGCAATTGGCATGGGATGTTCGCGCTGTCCGTGGACGATGTGGTCAAAAGCGTGCTGGTGCTGCTTGCAGCGACGCTCGTGGGGCTAGCATTCTCTCACCTTGGCTTTACCGAGGCAAATATTATTACGGTTTATATCCTGGGGGTGCTGATCCTCTCCGTCATTACCACGGGGGGCGTTTGCAGCCTCCTTGCTTCTGCGGTGAGTGTGTTGGTTTTCAATTTCTTTTTTACCGCACCACGCTTTACGTTCCACGTGACCGACAAGGGATACCCCGTTACCTTCTTAATCATGTTCGTTGCAGCGCTACTGGCGGGGACGCTTGCGGCGCGGTTGAAGGAAAGCGCCCGCCAGTCGGTGCAAGCAGCATACCGCATGAAAGTATTGCTGGAGACAAACCAGCTTCTACAAAAGGCAAAAGGCAGGAGCGAGATCGTGGCGGCAACGGCAGGCCAGCTCGTCAAGCTGCTTGGCCGGGAGGTGACCGTCGCCCTCGCCGGAAAGGACGAACTGGAGCAGCCGCTTGTGTTTTCGCCCTCGGGCCAAGGCGGCGTGCCGCGGGAACTTGACCCGCAAGAGCAGGAGGTCGCGCTCTGGGTATTGCACAACAACCGGCATGCCGGGGCGACGACGGACAGCTTTTCCGGCGCGAAATGCCTGTACCTGGCGATCCGCACGGGCGGATGTGTGTACGGCATCGTAGGCATTGCGGTGGGCGAGCAGCCGTTGGATGCGTTTGAAAATGGCGTCCTTTTGTCGATCTTGGGCGAATGCGCGTTGGCGATGGAAAGCGAGAAAAACGCGCGTGAAAAGGTGGAGGCGGCGATTCTGGCCAAAAACGAGCAGCTGCGCGCCAACCTGCTTCGCACGATTTCTCATGACCTGCGTACGCCGTTGACAGCTATTTCGGGCCATGCGAGCAATTTGCTCTCCAATGGCGAGGCGTTTGATGAACAGACGAAGCGGCAAATCTATGCCGATATTCGCGATGATTCCCTATGGCT
>DVLH01000053.1 GCA_018715585.1 Candidatus Aphodomonas merdavium | reverse complement strand
ACAAAGCGCGCATGGCCTGCCGCGTGGCTGGGATCAACGAGAACGGGAAGATGAGTAAGCGATTTGAGCACGGGCACGGCGGAAAGGTCAAGCGTAAAGCGGGTATGGGTATTTTCAAACGTGCGGATGCCCCGTTCGCAGAGAATGACGTTGGGATTGCCTGCGCTGAGGATATGCTCTGCGCTGAGGAGCAGCTCTTGCAGCGTAGCGCCCGCGCCCCGCTTGAGCAGTACGGGTTTGCCGCTTCGTCCCAGCGCATGCAAAAGATCATAGTTTTGCATGCTGCGCGCTCCCACTTGCAGCATGTCCACACTTTCAAAAAGGTCGAGCGTAGCAGCGTCGGTGATCTCGGTAACGATGGGAAGGCCATAAGCTGCGCGCGCCTCCTTTAGGAGGGCGATTCCTTGCGCAAATAGGCCGCGAAACGCATAGGGCGACGTCCGCGGCTTAAAGCAGCCGCCGCGAAGCATAACGCCTCCCGCGCTGCGCACGGCCGCCGCTGCGGCAAAAAGCTGCTCCCGGTTTTCTACGGCGCAGGGGCCGGCAATCAGCGCAAAGCTGCCGCCGCCGATCATCACGCCGCCGGCGTTGATTTGGCTGTCTGCCTGCCGTGCCTGGCGAGAGACGAGCAGGGGCACCGGTTCGCCGCTGTTTTCTGGCGCGTGCATGTATTTCCTCCGTAAAAGAAATGCCACACAGGCGGGTATCTGTGCGGCAAACCCATCGTTCCGGCGCGATTGTAACATGAGCGCACGCGCGTGTCAAGCGGCGGGAGGGAAGGGAATTGCCCGCAGAGGGGAAAGTGTGCGTTCTGCCGCGCATAAGCTGGCACAAATGCCGGCGCGGAGGTGGTTAGATTTGCGCGGGGAGCGGGAAAAGCGCATTTTGCGGACGGCCGAATACATTGTGGAACATAACGCAACGGTGCGGGAGACGGCGAAGGTATTCGGCGTGAGCAAGTCCACGGTTCACAAGGACGTGGCGGAGCGGGTAGGGCGGCTGGATAGCGCGCTGGCGCGCGAGGCGGCGGCCGTACTCGCACGCAATAAGGCAGAGCGTCACCTGCGTGGCGGCGCGGCAACCCGGGAAAAATACCGCGGCAAGGAATGAGCGCGGGGGTTTAGGGGCCGCGTAGGCCCGGGTGGGATGGGGGAAAAGCACGGCCGGGCCGGCAAGGCTGCCGCGCTGCGCCTGGAGAGCGCTTGGGCGCGCGGCGCAACCGGCCCGGTGCGAAGAGTTTTTGCACAATCATGGACAACCCCTTGCGGGATATCCCGTCTTTGTTTATAATAAACTTTCAAAGTATTGAAACAGTAAGACAGGCGGGAGAACGCGCATGCTGGGTCGGACAGATATCGGTTTTGATTTGGGCACCGCAACGGTGCTAGCATATATAAAAGGGCGGGGCATCGTGCTGCGCGAACCGGCGATGGTCGCCGTGGACGTCAACACGCGCAACATCCTTGCCGTGGGCGATGAAGCGCGGCGTATGCAGGGGCGCACGCCGCCCAACGTGCGCGTCATTCGCCCGCTGCGGGACGGTTCCATCGTCGATTTTGACATTCTGGAACGGATGCTGCGCTATTTTATGCATAAAATTGTCGGGCGTAGGACGCTCATTCGCCCCTACGCAGTGGTGTGCGTGCCCAGCGGGGTGACGGATATGGAAAAGCGTTCCGTCGTGGAGGCGGCGCTGGATGCCGGCGCGCGTAGGACGCAGCTGATGGATTCCGCCGTGGCGGGCGCGCTTGGGGCCGGGCTGGAGGTTGGCGAGGCATACGGCAGCATGTTGGTGGACATTGGCGGCGGCGTGACGGATATTTCCGTCGTGGCCATGGAACGCGCCGTCGTGCGCACGGCGACGCAGATTTCCGGCGATCTGTTTGACGAGACAATTGCGCGTTATCTTCGCAAAAAGCACAACCTTATGGTAGGAGAGCGCACGGCGGAAGAGGTCAAGGTGACGATTGGTTCCGTGCTGCGGCGCACGGAACAGCTGTTCATGGACGTCACAGGCCGCAACCTTGTCACGGGCCTTCCCAAAACGGTCCGCGTCAACTCCGATGAAATTTCCGAGGCGCTGGAGGAACCGCTGCAGGGCCTTGTGGAGCAGATTCAAGCCGTGCTGGAGCGCACGCCGCCGGAGCTTGCGGCGGATATCTTCGACCATGGCATCACGCTCATCGGCGGCGGAGCGCAGCTGTTCGGCTTGGACGGCGCGCTGACGCATCAGCTCAAGATTCCCTGCCGCCTTGCGGAAGAACCGCAGGCGTGCGTCTGCATGGGCGCCGGCCGTTCGATGGAAGAGGGCGGCGGCTATGAGCGGGCGATGTTCACGTTCCGCCCTGGAAAATAACAATTTGCCAAAGCCTGACGGTTCACAAAGCGCTCTGCCACGTAGGGCGCTTTTTTATGTTAAAAGGCGTTTTGAAGGCAAGCGGCTTTTCGGGGGATAAAGGAAATTGTGCGGGCATATGCTGCCTGCACGCTGCATCGCGCAGGGGAAAATGTCGTGGAAGGATTCCGGCGGGCTGAAATGCAGGCGTAGGGCCGGGCCGTTTGGGCACAAAGGGGGATGGACATCCATGGCCGAAATAAGAAAAACCGGTTTTCTACCAACAACCCTTGCATAGCGGACGGCCTGTAACATGCCCCACAAGGAGCGATACCTGCATTGCCCTGGCCTTTTTTGCTTGCAGAAAGGAAACAGTCCCCTGAGAGGGCGGTTCAGGCTGTTCGCTGCCAAAGCCGGCTTTGCTGCGCGGACACCGCGAAGGATGGGTTTTTAAAACCGCAGTCTTTGGCTGACGGAGAAGGCAGGCATATCCGCCAGCAAACAGGGGGAGGAATCAATCGCCAGGGCAGGCGGCCGGTGCCGCGCCGCTTTCTGTGGAAAAAATGCGCTGCATGGCTAAACACTGCGTTACAGTGCAATTGCGGTCCTGCGGATGGCTCGCAACAATTGCAACTAGCAACGCCCACCCTTCCGGCATAAGGCGGTTGAAATGCTGAATGCACAAGTGGGAAGGATGCGTGTGGATGGCTTCGTATGCTGCAAATGGCCAAAGGGAAGGCCGGAAAGCGGCCGCCTAAAAGCCAGGCGCAAAGAGAAACGCAGCGATTGAGATTCGCCGCTTCCCAATTATCCCCATATAGCCATCACGGCTGCGCCTATGCATAGCAACAAAAGACCAAACGCAGAGCGGCGGCTGAGGCGCTCGCCCAGAAAGAGGCGCGCAAAAAGCGCCGTAAAGAGCAGGCTTGTCTTATCGATGGAGACGACGGCGGTAACAGGCCCCATTTGCAGGGCACGGAAATAGCACAGCCATGACGCACCGGTTGCTAGCGCTGACAGCACGATAAACGCCCCTTCATGCCGGTCAATCGAGCGCAGCAGAGGCGTTTTGCCGCGCAGCAAAACAAATCCCCACGAAAAAACAAGCACGACGCATGTTCGAAGCGCTGTGGCCAGGTTGGATTCCACGCCTGCAACGCCGTATTTTGCCAGTATATTCGTTAGTGCTGCAAACACCGCAGAAGCCAGCGCATAGGCAAGCCACGGCCCTTGCGCTGCGGAAGACTGTTTTTTTTCCACCATCAAAAACGTGCCCAAAGCAATGAGCATGGAACAAGCTAGCTGAAGCTGCCAGCGTTCCGTCTCTCCTAACAGGAGCATGGCGCACAGCGCTGTCAACACGACGCTGCTTTTGTCCACGGCGGCTACGCGATTGACGTCGCTCAGCGAAAGCGATTTAAAATAGCATAGCCATGACGCCCCTGTCGCCACACCAGAAAGCGCAAGAAACGTCAGCGAGCGCGGAGAAATGCTGCCAAGGGTTTGGACAGAACCAGCAAGCCATGCAACGGCCCATGCAAAGACGAGCACAACGAGCGTGCGAAGTGCCGTGGCGACGTCGCTGTCCGTTTTGCGCACGCCACGCTTTGCCAAGATGGCCGTCAGGCCTGCAAAAAGGGCGGAGAAAAGGGCGAACACTGCATACACGGGGAAGACTCCTTCCGGCGCGCCTGAACTGCCGCATGCCCTTTTAGCGGTGTGGGAGGCAGGACGGGACGAACGCGCTTTCATATGTTTCGACGCGCTTTGCGCTTTTCCTTGCGCACGCAGCCCGTCTTAGCGGCATACACTGAGAGGGCAAAACAGATGTAGTTGCATCTCAGCGAGAAACGTGATACAGTACGAACGTTAAGAAATTGCAAAAAAACGCATTTGCTGACGAAAGACGGAGGAAGATGCATTGATGGAAAAAACAAAACGGCATCCGGCTGCATGGTTTGACCGCAAGCTGTTTTGGAAAACGGTGCTCCTATCGGTATGCATCACGTTTGTCATTGAAGCGCTTGGCAGGCATTCGCTGCTTGCCGCGCTGTGGTTCATGCTCTCCCGCCCCACGACATTTGGCTACAACGTGCTGATGATCTTCTTTACGCTTTCGCCGGCGCTGGCGTTTCGCCGCCGCGTGTTTGCCCTTGCGTTGCCGTTGGCTATCTGGCTTGGGTTGGGACTTGCCAACTGTGTCACGCTTTTTTTTCGCGTGATGCCGTTGGAGGCGATCGATTTTGCGATTTTGCGCACGGGGATCATGATTTGGCATTGCTATCTGACGTCGTTCCAGATGGGGATGATTATCGCTGGCATTGTGCTGCTGATAGCGGGCTTTGTCATCCTCTGGAGCAAAGTCCCCAAAATGCAGGCACACCGTTTGCAAGCGGCGGTGCAGTTCGTGGGCTCGGCAGCAATGCTAGCTGTGTTTGGCGTCATTTTTTACACCTCCGGCCTTTTGCACCTGGATTTTTCCAACGTCAATCAGGCGTATTCGGAGGGCGGCTTTTGCTACAGCCTCTGCATGAGTGCGTTTGACCGCGGCGTTGATGAGCCGGAGGACTATTCACGCCAAAGCGTAGAGGAAATCGTGGCGGCTATCGCCGCGGACGAGAGCACAGCACCGGAAGTATTGCCAAATATCATCTTTTTGCAGCTAGAATCATTCTTTGACCCGTCATATATTGATGGGTATACCTATGAGACGAACCCTGTGCCGGTCTTTTCGGCGCTGAAAACGCGCTGCTCCACAGGCCTTTTGAGCGTGCCTGGCATTGGCAGCGGCACGGCGAATACAGAGTTTGAGGTGCTCACAGGCATGCGCTTGGATGACTTTGGCGCAGGGGAATACCCATTTCAGACGATCCTGATGGAAAAGGCGTGTGAAAGCCTAGCCTGGAACCTCAAGGAACTCGGCTATACGGCGCAGGCTATTCATAATAACACCGCGACGTTTTATGAACGACATATTGCCTATGCTTCGCTTGGGTTTGATGTGTTTGAGCCAATCGAATATATGCAAAACGTGCCCTACAATCCAACCGGCTGGGCCAAGGATTCAATCCTCACCCGGGAGATTGAAATGGCGCTAAACGCGACGGAAGGGCCGGATTTTGTGTGGACCGTTTCCGTGCAGTTGCACGGGAAATACCCGACCACGCTTGTGGAAGGCGCGCCGGTCATCGCCGTGGAAGGCGTGGAGGATGAAGGGGAACGCAACGCGCTGATGTATTATCTCGGGCAGCTGCATGAGGTGGATAATTTTATCAGCGCGCTGGTGAACCGCCTTTCACACCGGGAGGAACCAACCCTTGTCGTCTTCTTCGGGGACCACCTGCCTTCCATTACGCTGGAGGAAGAGCGCTTTACGCGCAGCAACCTCTATCAAACGGAGTATCTCATCTGGTCTAACTATAACCTGCCCAAGGTTGACGAGGATTTGGAGGCGTACCAGCTGGGCGCGCGCGTGCTGGAGCTGGCCGGGATCGACAATGGAACGCTTATCAAGCTTCACCAGCGCTACGGCGAAAACCCGGACTATCTCAGCGCCCTGGCGATGCTCGAATATGATATGCTCTATGGCGATGCCATCGTCTATGGCGGGACGATGCCCTATGAGCCGACGGATCTGCGCATGGGCATTGAGACCGTGCAAATTAACAGCGCAGCCCTTGAGGATGAGACGCTCATAGTACAGGGCGACGGGTTGAACAGCTTTAGCCGCCTACGCGTTAACGGTACGGCGCTGGAGACGGAATTTTCCAGCGGGGTGCTGTGCGCACCGCTGAAAAAGCTTGCTGCGGGCGACGAGGTGACCGTCGAGCAGGTGACGGAGACGGGCGTGCTTTTAGGCGTGTCGCAACCGTTCGTGGTAGAGGAGTAGGTGCAGGCGTACAGAACATGCGCGGGAAAGGCATCCCGCGCTTTTTTTGCGCCGTGAGCAGGAAAGGGGCACACGGCGCAGCGATTGGCGCGCACCAGGAAAGCTCGGCGGGGCACGTTTTCGCCGAATGCAGGCGCGCCGCCGGGGCGCGGGAACGCCCTGTGCGATTTGCAGCGGGATGGCCGGCGGCAACTGCATCCCTGCACGCTTAGCGGACACGCTGTGGCCGCTTGCCCTCCGCGCTTTATGCTCCTTGCGTCTTTTTTAGTCCATTTGGCGGAGCGCATGCCTTGCGCGTTTGCGTTTTGGGTGGCTTTAATTGTGCGCCCCCCAAAGCCCGGGACGTCCTTTTTTACGCCCCGGCCGCGTTTTCCGCAAAGCGGCGTGAAAATGCGCTCGCTTTAGGAAAAAGGCGCTGTTGGGAAAAAGACGGCCGCAGCTGCGCAAGCGAAAGAAGGAAGCCGAGCAGAAAGCATGGCGTCCATGCGCCTGCCGCCCGGCGGCTGCATTAGAAAGGTCGCGAAAGAAAAGCGGGTTACAGCAAGACGGAAAGAGGGGACGAATAATCCCGACAGGCTGCCCGTAAAGAGACAAAGGGGATGGATGATCCGCGCGCAGCACGCTCACAAGGGGGAAGGCTACCTCTTCGCGCTTGATCCGCTTTTCCCTTTGCGCCCGGGCAACGGGAAAGGACGCAAATGCCCGCCCCTGGATCCATCCGGGACGGGCATGCAAAAAACTTTCGAGGATAACAGCTGTGTACCGGAGGCAGCAGCGTTACTCGTTGAGCAGGATAATTTTTCCTTGGACGAGGCCGGGCGTTTTATACAGTGAGAACGCCTGCGCCGCTTGGCTCATGGGGAAAACGGCATGCAGCAGGCGCTCGTCATAGCGCAGGCGGCCTGTGGCAAACTCGTGCGCCGTCAGCACCCACTCATCGCCGGGGAAGGGCGCGGAATAGCTCATCCAGCTGCCGGTAAGGCGGAACTCCTTGCGGTTCATGCATTCCCACTGCGCGGGGGTGAACGTCAAATCCACATGCGGCGTGCCAATAAAGCATACGTGCGCTTTGTTGGCTGCCAGCTGGAACGCCATGCGCATCGTGACCGGGCTACCCGCTGTCTCAAACACCATGCCAAACCCTTTTCCATCCGTGAGTGCCAACGCTTTTTCTATAAAACCTTCCTGGGTCGTGTTGATCCCTTCATTGCTTCCGAGCGCTTTGGCAACCTCTAGGCGGCTGTCCACCAGGTCGAACATGGTGACGGTACGTGCACCCATAATGCGCGCCCATTGCGCTGTGAACTGGCCGATTGTTCCGCCGCCCAGGACAGCCACATGCTCGCCGCCGCGGAAGTGGTTCACCTTGAGTCCGTGCAACGCTACTGTGGAAGGTTCAAAAAGCGCCCCCTGAATAAAGGAGACCTCCTCGCCGAAGGGAACGACGTTCATCTCCGGCAAAAGGACATAATCGCCAAAACTCCCTTGCTCCCGGCTGCCAATGAAGCTATAATGCTTGCAGAGGGAATAGTTGCCCCGTGCGCAGTCGTCGCAATGCATGCAGGGCACCAGCGGCGCGCCGGACACGCGCATCCCTGGCTTGATGCGCGATACCCCTTCGCCAACGGATTCTACTACGCCGGAAAATTCATGGCCGAGCACAATGGGATAGCCGTGTGCGCCATGGTGCAGTACGCGCGGAATGTCGCTGCCGCATATTCCGGTTGCTTTGACGCGTACCAGCACTGTGCCGGGGCGCAGCTGGGGCGTTGGGTATTCTTCGTAGCGCAAATCTTCGTTGGCGTGCAAAACGGCGGCTTTCATGATTTCTTCCTCCCTGTTTTTGTCTGTGCGGGTTATTATACAGCTTTGCGCGGAAAAAGAAAAGGCGCTTTGCGCCGCGATGCGCCAAAAAGCGGATTCATCTGCCGCTGTGACGGGTATATGTTACGATGCGGGGGGATCAAGGAACGCCTGCGCGGCGCGCAGGGCTTGTTCCAGCGGCTGAGCTGTCATGTCGAGCCAGAGGATGGAATGATCCCTGCGAAACCAGGTCATCTGCCGCCGGGCAAAGCGGCGGATGGCATGCAGCAGCGCTTCCTCCATTGCTTCTTCGCTGGGGTATTCGCCCAGCAGATAGCGCGTGAGAAAGCGGTATTCCAGGCCAAGCTTGTCCAGAAATGCGGGCGGAACGCCCTGGGCAAGCAGCGCGCACACCTCGTCTACCATGCCTGCTTTCAGGCGGAGCGTCAGGCGTTGAGCAATACGCGCATCGAGCGTCTGCCTGTCCCAGGTGACGCCGAGCTTGAGCACGGAATAGCGGGGCTGAGGCGCGGGGCGTTCCATGTCTCCTGCGGCGATGCGCTCCAGCAGCCGCATGACGCGGTTTCGGTTGTTGGGCGAATCAACCTGGGCGTCGGGCATTTTTTCGAGCAAAAGGCGGTAGAGTGCGGGGGTGTCCAGCTTTTCCAGCTCGTTGCGATAAGCAAGGTCGGGCGGGATTTCTGACAACCGGTATCCTTCCGTGACGCAGTCCACGTACAGGCCTGTACCGCCCACTAACAGCGGTTGACGGCCGCGCGTCAAGATGTCATCAATGGCCGCATAGGCCAGGCGTTGGAATTCTGCCATGGAAAAAAAGCGGTTTGGTTCGCAGACATCCAGCAAATGGTGGGCGACACCGCGCATTTCTTCCTGTGTAATTTTGCCGCTGCCCAGGTCAAGCCCGCGGTATACCTGCCGCGAGTCGGCCGATACGATCTCTCCGCCGAGGCGGAGCGCAAGCTCCACGCCGAGGCTGCTCTTGCCGGAGGCATTGGTGCCCACAACGGCGATGAGTTTTTTCTCCATGCGCGTTCCCCCTTGCCCCGCTTTGGCGGGATAAGGGGAACAATACGCCGCTAAGGCAGGAGAATCCTGCCGAGCTGGCACGATTTCGACGGAAAGGAGGCGTCTCTTCCATGAAAAAATACGTTTGCACGGTTTGCGGCTACGTCTATGACGAAGCGGCAGGCGATCCCGACAACGGCATCGCGCCCGGCACCAAATGGGAGGACCTGGACGAAGGGTTTGTTTGCCCGCTTTGCGGCGTAGGCAAAGACCA
Source organism: Candidatus Aphodomonas merdavium (assembly GCA_018715585.1). Taxonomy (GTDB): domain Bacteria; phylum Bacillota; class Clostridia; order Christensenellales; family Aristaeellaceae; genus Aphodomonas; species Aphodomonas merdavium. The sequence goes on along the minus strand of DVLH01000053.1, from coordinate 206 downwards.
ATTTGAAGAGGAAGCCTGAATTGCATTGCGGCCGCGCTCTTGGGCGCGGCCGGATTTTATGATTCCTATTAGGTTGGCGCCCTCCAAACTAAGGAAGGGCATTTTAGAAAAAACGTTGGGAAGAAAGGGGTTCCCAACGCTTTTTTCGCTTTAATGTAGTATGCCTCCCTTAGCAAAGAAAAGAAAATGGGTATCGGGTATAATCA
>DVLH01000010.1 GCA_018715585.1 Candidatus Aphodomonas merdavium | reverse complement strand
TAAAAGCGAAAGGGCCAATAAGGCGCTTAAAAATACCGGCCTTTGCTTGAAAAATGGCGTAAATATTCCATCATGCTATTTCAATCAGAAAAAGGGGAAGGATTATGTCGGACCGGAAAATTTGTATCGGGCTGCTCAAGCATGTTCCCGCTTATTACGACGTTGGCCGCAACCTTGCGGATTTCGAGACATTTGCTGCCGAGGCTGCCCGCAGGGGTGTGCAGCTTTTTGTGACGTGCGAATCGTATTTGGATGGGTACTGTGTCGCGCTGCCGGAATGCACCAAAGGACGCCTGGAAGCATGCGCCCAGGATCTCCAGGAGAGCCCGGTTTTAAACCGGGTGCGGGAGCTTGCGGCAAGCTACCGGATGCATATCGTGTTTGGATGCACCCTTAAAACCAAAACAGGAATTCGCAATTCCGCCCTGTTTGTGGACGCGGACGGGAAGGATATCGGGGTATATTCCAAGACGCATCTGATGACGCCGGACTTGGTCTATGAGCCGGGGGATTCGCTGCCCGTGTTTGAGACGGCATTGGGAAAGATCGGGATAATGATCTGCGCAGACCGGCGCTTTCCGGAAACGGCCAGGACGCTCAAGCTGCGGGGAGCGGAGCTGATTGTGAATCCCACCTATGGCATGTGGCATTTGGCCAACGAATGGTGGATGCGGACAAAGGCGTATGAAAACGAATGCCCGATTGCCTTTGCGCATCCGAGGGTGTCCTTTGTCTGTGATCCCAACGGGGAAATAGAAGCAAAGCTTCAATCGTCCCGCTCGGATATTCTGGTGCACGACGTCGATTTGGCGGTCAGCGTTGATACGATGTTGCCCTATCGGCGACCGGATCTGTACGAAATTGGATGAGTTGAAAGAGACGCCGCGATGAAAGGGGAGGCCATTTAAAAGCACGGCCCTCAGAAACCCTGCCCGCGTTTTGTTTTAACAGACGATAGGGAACAGAACCGAAAGAGCCGGCAAGGATGAACTTTGTATTTTCGCATCCCGGACGGCTTTTGCTGCTTTGGGGCTTGAAAGCCGGGCGGTTGGGAAGCCGCAACCCCGCCCGCCAAACACGCGCTATGCCGGCGTGAATACCAAGGCGGGCAGAGGGCCTGTCTTGCAGACCAAGGAAAATTTTCGCAAGCGCAAAGGCGTGGCTTTATTGTTCCGCGTAACAAAAAAGAAGCGGGCAAGAAGTTTTTAAACCCTTGCCCGCTTTTAAGGATCTCCTGCCCGCCGTCAAGTGAGCCGGTTTTCAATGCCGGCTTGCCGGGAGCTGTCCTTGGCAGCCGTGCATACGCATTGGATCATTCAATCACACGGAACTGAGAGAAGGGGAAGACGACGAGCCGCACATGCCCTTTGATCTGGTCGCGGGAGAGGGGGCCAATGATATGGCTGTCGTTGGAGGAAGAGCGGTTGTCGCCCAGGACGAAGTATTCGTTTTCGCCGAGGGTGACGGCTTCCATATTATAGTTGGCGTGGTTGGTGATGTAGGGCTCGTCGATGGACTCGCCGTTGACGTAGAGCGTGCCGTTGAGCATCGAGACCGTGTCGCCCGGCAGGCCCACGAGGCGCTTGACGAAGTTGGTGCGGTCCCGGCCGGGATAGTGGCAGATAACGACATCGAAGCGCTCGGGTTCGCCCAGCCAGTAGTCGTATTTGGTAACGATCATATATTCATTGTCCAGCAGGGTGTAGTTCATGGACGAGCCATCCACCCGCACGGGTTCAAAGATGAACGTGCGAATAAAAAGAGCAAGCGCGACAGCGATGACGATGGTCATAACCCAGCTGACAATTTCTCGAAACACCGTTTTTTTCTTTTCCCCTTTTATCAAGGGCGGCTGAGCGCTTTGCTCATCCGCGAGATCGGTTGGCTGCGGGGGCTGTGTCCCTTCCACGTTTTCTTGGGAAAGCTGCGGATTTTGATCCTCTTCAGGCACGCTCGGTTCCTGCTGCATCAACGTTTCTTTGTTTTCTTCCGAGTTCATATCGTGCTGTAACTCCTTTCAGCGATCCTCCGCAGTGGGACGACCGTTTGCGCGCCAACAAAGGCGGCCGGCGCAAGCGGAAGCGCCGCTTTCCGGGAAAACCAGCGTCCCAAAGGCGGATGATGCGTGTAGTATAACACGCGCGAACCGCCGTTTCAAGAACCGGATTTTGGGCTGTTGCGTTTCTTGCCGCAAAGGGGAACGGCCGTTTGGCCACGGCGGGCCGCTGTATCCCTATTCAATCACACGAAAATGGGAAAATGGGAAAACGACGAGCCGCACATGCCCTCTGATTTGATCGCGCGAGAGCGTGCCGACGAGGTGGCTGTCGTTGGAGGAGGAACGGTTGTCGCCCAGGACGAAGTATTCGTTTTCGCCGAGGGTGACGGCCTCCATATCATAGTTGGCATGATTGGTGATGTAGGGCTCGTCGACGGCTTCGCCGTTGACGTAGAGCGTGCCGTTGAGCATCGAGACCGTGTCGCCCGGCAGGCCTACGAGGCGCTTGACGAAGTTGGTGCGCCCGCGGCCGGGATAGCGGCAGATGACCACGTCGAAACGCTCCGGCTCGCCCAGCCAGTAGTCGTATTTGGTAACGATCATGTATTCGTCGTCCAGCAGGGTGTAGCTCATGGACGGGCCGTCCACGCGCACGGGCTGGAAAATGAACGTATGAATCAAAAAAGCGAGCCCTGCTGCAATGGCGATCAGCTCAATCCAGCTGAGAACTTCGCGGACGATTTTATTCGTTTTCCCTTGCTGCGCTGGGCGCTGCTCCGGCGCAAGCGCGCCGGACTCCCGGGGCACTTGTTCGTTTTGGCTGTCTATATTCATCATTCGGGCATAACTCCTTTTTCACTGCCATCCGCCTGCTGGACGATCCGCTTGACGCGCTTGAAAAACGCTTCGCGGTCGAGCATAACGATGCGTCCGCAGCCCAGGCAGCGGATCTTGATATCCGCTCCCGTGCGGATGACCGTCCAGCGGTCGCTGCCGCAGGGATGCGCCTTGCGCATCTGCACCACGTCGCCGAGCTGTATGCTGTCCATGCAAATCCTCCCGCGCCTGACCGGCAGATGATGCAAACAGTATAACACGCGTTCCCTGCCGTTTCAATGGCCCGGTGCATGCCTTGCGCGCAAGCGGGGAGGAGTTTATACCGGCGCTGGACTTTTCCTTGGAGAGAAGGTATAATTGCGCTATCAAACGGCGTGGTGTGCAAAGCGTATCCACAGCCGGACGGAGTGAGCGAAGATGGGTTTTTACCGCCGGTTTGGCAAGCGGGCGCTGGATATACTGCTTTGCGGCGCGGGGCTGGCCGTGCTTTCGCCCGTTTTTGCGGCGCTGGCGTTGCTGGTGCGGCTGGATTCGCCGGGGCCCGTCTTTTTTGCGCAAAAGCGGATTGGGAAAGACCATAAAACGTTTCAGCTGTATAAGTTCCGTTCTATGCGGGTGGATACGCCGCATGATGTGCCCACGCACCTGCTGGGCGATCCGACGGCTTATTTGACCTCGATAGGGAAATTTTTGCGCAAGACGTCACTGGACGAGCTGCCACAGCTTTTGAACATCCTTCGGGGGGAGATGAGCTTAGTTGGCCCACGCCCGGCGCTGTGGAACCAGGCGGATCTGATTGCCCTGCGCGATCAGAACGGCGCCAGCGCCGTGCTGCCTGGGTTGACCGGCCTTGCCCAGGTGAGCGGCCGGGATGAGCTTCCCTTGGCGGAAAAAGCGCGCCTGGATGGCGTTTACGCTGCCCGGCTCAGCTTGCGCATGGATGTTGCCTGCTTGATAAGGACGGTTGTCCCCGTGCTGCATGGCGAGGGCGTCGCGCTGGATGGAGAAAGCGCGCGCCATGGCGCGCCCCCGGTCGACAAACAATGCTAACGCGAAGAAGAGGCGCAACGAATGGATAGAAAGTTTGCCGCGCTCTCCATGGATGTGGAGGACTGGTATCATCTGGATTGCCTGCAAAGCTGCAACCCGGATACGAGCAAGTCAATGTTGGACGGCTTCGTCAACTATGCCGAAATGCTCAACAGGCATGGCATTAAGGCAACTTTTTTCGTGCTGGGGGAGCTGGCGCAGCAGGCGCGCGAAACGTTGCTGTATCTGGATGGCTGCGGCCATGAGATTGCTTGCCATGGGATGCATCATACGCCGCCCACATCGCTTTCGCCTGCCGCTTTTGCCGAGCAGCTGCGCTGCGCGAAGCAGACGCTGGAGGACCTGCTGGGCAAGGAGGTTACCGGGTACCGTGCGCCGCAAAATGCGCTGGACGACGAGCGGCTCGCTATCGTACAAAAGATCGGCTTTCACTACGATGCCAGCTGGTTGGATGCGCCGGAGCATCCCATCTCCCGCCGATTGCACTTTTCCGGTTGGGAGGAACCGCTCCCCGGGACGCGTTGGCGCGATGGATTTTGCGAACTGCCGCTGTGCGGGAGTACGCTGCTAGGCCGCCCGCTGTGCATTTCCGGCGGAGGTTGGATGCATGTGCTGCCCTGGCATGGCGTGATGAAACCGCTAATTGCCGCCTATTTGCGCGAGGCGCGGGTGTATACCCTTTGCGCGTATCCGTTTGAATTTTCCGACAGGGCCATGCCCAGCCTTTCTGGCGTTTCATTGCAAACGCGCCTGCGCGTGCTGAAAAGCCCTGGAGCGATGGAACGCCGCGTGGAACAGCTAATCGACATGCTCGAACACCACGCGTTTGAGTTTGCTACGTTTGAGGATTTAAGCCATCAATTGCGCAGGGAGGCGCGTCCATAAACGCAAATGCGGGGGGATTTATGTGCTTACGGGGGAGAACATTGCAGTCATTGGCACCATCTTTGTGGATATCAAGGGGTTTGCCGGCAAGCACTATAACCCCTGCGGCCGCAACGTGGGCGAGGTGCGCCTCGTGCATGGCGGCGTAGGGCGCAACGTGGCGGAAAATCTCGCCCGGCTCGGGAACAACGTTACGTTTGTTTCCTCTGTCAACGATGACGGGCTGGGCCGCGGCGTGCTGGAGCGGCTGCGCGAGGAAGGGATTGAAACGCGCTATGTACACCTTTCGGCTACGGCAGGGATGGGGCTTTGGGTCGTCATCAACGATGCGGCGGGCAAGCAGGCGGGCGCCGTTTCGCAAATGCCGGATGTGCGGCTGATGGAGAGCGTCCTAGACCGGTATGGCGAGGATATCGCCGCGATGACTGGGCATATCGTGCTGGAGATTGACCTGAGCGAGAGCATCAGCCGCCGCATGCTCGGCTTGGCCCAGGCATACAGAAAAAAGGTATACGCTTTGCCGGGAAACATGGAGGTGCTGCTGCGCAATCCGGGCGTGCTGCGCAGCGTTTCCTGCTTTATCTGCAACGATGTAGAGGCGGGCCGCCTGCTGGGCGTGGACACGGCGGGCAAAACGCCGGAGGAGATGGAACAGCTGGCGCGCCGGGGGGTGCAGTCGCTTGGCATGCCGGCGTTTGTGATCACCCTGGGCGAAAAGGGCTGCGTGTTTTGCAGCGCGGAGGGAGAGAGCGGCTGGGAAAAGGCGATTCCCACCGTGGTGCGCGACGCCAGCGGCGCGGGAGATGCGTTTTTTGCCGGCGCGGTGACGGCGCTTGCACAGGGGTGCTGCCTGCGGGAAGCCGTCCGTGCCGGAACCCGCGCGGCAAGCTTCGTGCTCAGCAGCGAGGAAAACACCCTTCCGGCCACGGCGGCATGCGCCTGCCTAGAAGAGAAGGAGGACTCCTATGAACGGCGATAACGCGAACATGCCGCGCCTGACCTGGATTGGCCATGCGTCGCTCAAGATTGAGACGGTGCGCGGCGCGATTGTCTATGTCGATCCCTATGCGCCGGGGGATTATTCCCAGCCGGCCGATTTGATTCTTGTCAGCCATGAGCATGGCGATCATAACGCCGTGTCTCTTGTGACCCAAAAGCCGGGCTGCACCGTGCTGCGCGCGGGGGATCTGATCCGCCCCGACGGCAGCTACTGTGCGTGCACGGTGGCGGGCGTCACGGTTGAACCCACGCGCGCATGCAACAAAAACCATAGCCCGCTGCAAACGTGCGGTTTTTTGCTCACGTTTGACGGGGTATGCGTCTATTTTGCATCGGATACGAGCCAGGTAGAACAAATGGCCGCTTTGGCCGCGCGCAAAGTGGACTATGCGTTCTTCCCCATCGACGGCCAGTACAACATGGGGCCGCAGGAGGCGATGGCGTGCGCGGCGATGGTTTGTGCGCGCCATAATACGGCGATTCATTGGTTCAACGCGGATCCGGCCCAGTTTTGCCCAAAGAACAACCTGCCCTTGCATCCCGGGGACTGCATCCCGCTGGAGGCGGCCGGCCGCTAAGCCGCGGCCGGTTGGCCGGCGTGCGGAGAAACGGCGAAGAGGGCGGCATCGGCTCCGCCGCGGCTTGAGCGGGCTGCGAAAAGCCGGCTTGCCTTTGCCGCCGGGCTGGCGCGGCGCCGCCAACGCTTTTTGCGCGCGGTTGGCAGTTGTTTCCTTTTTGCTTTGTAATTTTGCTGAAAAATCCTTTCGCTCCCCTCTTGCAAAATGGGGGGAGTTATGGTATACTTTAAAAGTCAAAGATAATCAAAGTTAATCTATACACCCCCAGGAGGTGGATGCATATGGATATGAATAAATTCACGCAGCGCGCACAGGAAGCGATTTCTGATTCGCAGTCCATCGCGCTTTCCATGCAACATCAACAGCTTGACGGCGAACATCTGCATCTGGCGCTTGTGCGCCAGCAGGACGGGTTGATCCCGCGGCTGCTGCAATTGATGCAGATCAATGTTCCCGCCTACATGCGGGCGGTGGAGGCGGAATTGAAACGCCAACCGTCCGTGCAGGGCGGCAGCCAGCTTTATGCCACGCGGCGCTTTGGTGAGATTCTCACCCGTGCGCAGGAGAGCATCGCGCAGTTTGGCGATGAATACGCGGGCGTAGAGCATATCTTCCTTGCGCTGCTGGAGGAACGCGGCACCCCCTCCGCCAAAGTGTTCCAGCAGTTCGGCGTCACGCGCGAAAAGTTTCTCGCCGTGCTGTCGCAGGTGCGCTCCAACCAGCATATCACCTCGCAAAACCCGGAGGAGACGTACGAGGCACTTCGCCGCTTCGGCACGGACCTGGTGGAGCGCGCCCGTGCGGGCAAGATGGACCCGATCATCGGGCGTGACGCGGAAATCCGCCGCGTCATCAATATCCTCTGCCGCAAAACGAAAAACAACCCTGTGCTCATCGGCGA
>DVLH01000052.1 GCA_018715585.1 Candidatus Aphodomonas merdavium | reverse complement strand
ATACGTGCTCGACAAACGGCGTGTCGCAGCTGCATGGCGAAATCCTCAAGCGGAGCACGTTTGCGGACTATTACCGCGTGATGCCGCAAAACTTCTGCGCGATCACCAATGGCATTACGCACAGGAGATGGCTGATGTTGGCCAATCCGGGCCTGACGGAGCTAATCTGCGAGGCAATTGGAGATGGCTGGAAAAAAGAACCGGAGCGCCTCAAGGAACTGCTGCCGCTGAGCAAGGACGCCGCATTTTGCGAGAAGTTTGCCAAGGTGAAGGCAGCCAACAAGCTGCGCTTGTCGCAATGGATGATTCTGACGCAAAGCGACGGTTTTGACCCGGAGTTTATGCTCGACGTGCAGGCTAAGCGGTTGCACGAGTATAAGCGGCAGCTCCTCAACGCGCTGCATCTGCTGGTGCTCTATAACCGCATTGCCGATGATCCAAACTTCACGATGCCGCCGCGCTGCGTTATCTTTGGCGCAAAAGCTTCTCCCGGCTACCGCCGTGCCAAGCAGATCATTCAGTTCATCAATGCGGTTGGCAAGCTGATTGCGGCCCATCCGCGCGCGTCCAAGATGCTTAAAGTCATTTTCTTGGAGAATTATTGCGTTTCGGCGGCGGAGGTCCTCATTCCCGCCACGGAGCTGTCCGAGCAGCTTTCTACCGCAACCAAGGAAGCCTCCGGCACAGGCAATATGAAGTTCATGATGAACGGCGCGCTGACGATTGGAACGCTTGACGGCGCCAACATTGAGATGGACGCCGCCGTTGGGCGCGAGAACATCTATATTTTCGGCGCGCGGGCGCATGAGGTGGAGGCCATCTATCAGGGCGGTATCTATCACTCGACTGATATTTTCGAGCGCAACCAGGAAATCCGCCGTGCGATGACGCAAATGATCGACGGGACGCTTGGTGAAGGCGGTATGTTTAACGAGCTGTATCATTCCTTGCTCTTTGGCGAGCATGGCGGCATGGCGGATCCGTACCTTGTCTTGAAGGACTTCGGGTCCTACACGATGGCGCAGGAGCGTGTCAGCGCCGATTACCAGCAGCCCAAGAAGTGGCAGCGCATGGCCGTGGCCAATACGGCGTGCTCGGGCTTCTTCTCCTCCGATAGGACGATCAGCGAGTATAACGAAAAAATATGGCAATTAACGCCTGTGAAGTGGTGAGAGAGACAGATGGTTTGCTATCATGACAGCCGGGACCCCGTATACCGTGCGCCCAGTGGCGCCGTACCGTGTGCAACAGAAGTGACGCTGCGCCTGCGCGTGACGGAAAAAGTACCGGATAGCGTATTGCTTCGGATTTGGAACGGCAAGGAAACCTTTTACCCGATGCATCCCAGCGAGGAGGATGCGACGCTTTACGAGGTTTGTGTGACAATGCCGCAAACGCCTTGCCTTGTTTGGTATGATTTCCATATCTGGGAGGGTGGCCAGTTCTCTTGGTACGGCAACGCCGAAGACCGCTTGGGCGGCATTGGCGCTCCCATCTGGGGAGAAGCGCGCTCCTATCAAATCACCGTTTATGATGCGGCGTTTCATGTGCCGGAGTGGACGCATGGCGCGGTGTTTTACCAGATTTTTCCCGACCGATTCCGCACCGACCGCGCAGCCCACAAGCGCGCGGGGGACAGGCTGCTCGTCGCTTGGGATGAGCCGGTCGCTTTCCATGCCGACGCACAAACAGGCGATCATTATCCGGTGGATTTTTACGGCGGGAGCCTGCGCGGCATCCGTGAAAAGCTGCCTTATTTGCAGGAGCTTGGCGTGACGGCGCTGTATCTCAATCCCTGCTTTGCCGCCACGAGCAACCATCGCTATGATACGATCGATTGGAAAAAAATCGACCCGCTTTTGGGGGATGAGGAAGATTTCCGCGCGCTTTGCCAGGCGGCAGAGCAGGTGGGCATCCGCGTGATTCTTGACGGCGTTTTTAGCCATGCCGGCGCGCTGCATCCCTTTTTCCTGCAAGCCCGCAACGACCGCAACAGCGAACATGCCAAGTGGTTTATTTTTAAAAGCTGGCCGGATGACTACAAGTGCTGGTGGGGATTTCGCAACCTGCCGGAGCTTGATAAAAACAACCCCGACGTGCGCAAATACTTCATCAGCGACGACGATGCGGTGAGCCGCCGCTGGTTGCGCCAGGGAGCGGCGGGATGGCGGTTGGACGTGGCCGATGAACTGCCAATGGATTATCTGCGCCAGTTGCGCACGGCCGTGCGCGCGGAGGATGAAAACGCATATCTGCTCGGCGAGGTTTGGGAGGATGCGTCCAACAAGGTTAGCTATGGCGAAATGCGCTGCTACTGCCTGGGCGACACGCTCGACGGAGTGATGAACTATCCGCTGCGCAAAGCGGCGCTGGCATTTTTGATGGGGAAAATTAGCGCTTCGCGCTTTAAGCGCCATATGGATTGCCTCTATGAAAACTATCCCGCACCGTTTGCAAGCGCGCTGCTGAACGTGATGGGCAGCCATGACCGTGTGCGCACGCTTAACGTGTTGGCGGGCGTGGACGGCGAGGACCTCCCGCGCTCGCAGCGGGGCAAGGTCCGCTTGAGCGCGCGCCAGCGCGAGCTTGGCAAACAGCGGCTCAAGCTGATGCTACAGCTGATTTGTATGATGCCGGGCATGCCGTGCGTCTATTATGGCGATGAGGCGGGCATGGAAGGCGCGGGGGATCCGTTTAACCGCGCGCCGTTCCCGTGGGGCAAAGAGGATAAGGAATTGCAGGCGTTTTTCCGGCAGACGCTGGGACAATATCATGCCTGCCCTGTGCTCGTAGACGGTGCGCTTGCCATGGAGGCGCCCCATGATGATGTGCTGTTCGTGCAGCGCAAAGCACAAAGCGGCTGCGCGCTGCTGGCCGTCAACCGCGGAAACCGCCCGCATAAGGCATCCGCGTTTGGCCACACGGTGACCCTCAAGGCGCGCTCCTGCGCTTTTTGGCAGGCGTAACGCCAAAGCAGGTACGCCTTGCGCTGCGATGGATGGACCGGTGCGGTTTTGCCCGGGGGATGGCGCGCAAAATAGGTTTGGATTTTGGGAGCCGGGGCGGCGGAGAGCCAGCCGCCCGAGGGCTCCTTTTTTCAGCAAAAAGGAACGGTTTGCGGTGGATGGCACCAAAGAAAGCTCGAACGCGCTGCTGAACGGGTGCAGCCAGAACTGCCCAGACGGACGGTTGAAACGCAAAAGGCTATTAATGGGCGAAAATCCCTTGCATTTGAACGCCTTATGATATTTAATAGGGAGCGGTAAGGATGACCGAGCTGCTGGCAGAAGCGGCAAGAAAGGGGAAATGAAAAACAAATGTTGCGCATTGAACATTTGACAAAAACATACGGGGA
>DVLH01000009.1 GCA_018715585.1 Candidatus Aphodomonas merdavium | reverse complement strand
GTGCGCGGCCTGGCACTTTCGCTGCGGGAGCAGGAATATGTGCAGGCGTGCAAGGTGGCAGGAGCAAGCGATTTGCGCATTATTGTCACCCATATTCTGCCCAACTGTTTTTCGCAGATCATCGTCAACTGCACGCTGAGCTTCGGCAGCGCCATCCTCACGGTATCCGGCCTTTCCTATTTGGGCGTTGGCATACAGCCGCCCACGCCGGAATGGGGCATGATGATCTCCAATGCGCGCGCAACCATCCGTACCTTCCCTGCGGGCATACTGGTTCCCGGTATCGCCGTGACGCTGGCGGTCATGGCTTTCAGCCTCGTGGGCGACGGCTTGCGCGACGCGCTTGACCCCAAGCTCAAAAATCAGTGACGGGAGAGACGACGAATGGAACGGGAAAGCATACTTGAGGTCAAGGACCTGAGCGTCTCCTTTTATACGGAAGAGGGCGTGGTGCCCGCGGTCGACGATCTTTCCTTTGCGCTCAAGGAACATGAAGTGCTCGCCATCGTGGGCGAATCCGGCTGCGGCAAGAGCGTTACGTCGCTGTCGATCATGGGGCTGATTCCCTCCCCGCCGGGCAAAGTGGAGAATGGACAGATATTCTTCGAAGGGGAGGACCTGCTGCAAAAGCCCCCCAAGGAAATGTGCGCCATCCGCGGCAACAAGATATCCATGATTTTTCAGGAGCCGATGACGTCTCTCAACCCGGTGTTCACCATCGGCCACCAGCTGCAGGACGTATTCATCGTGCACCGCAACATGAAGCGGCGCGAGGCGCGCGAGGCGGCACTGAAGATGCTGCAAACGGTGCGCATCCCTTCTCCGGAGAAGGTGCTGGACTACTACCCCAACCAGCTTTCCGGCGGCATGCGTCAGCGCGTCATGATCGCGATGGCGCTGTCCTGCCGGCCGCGCATATTGATTGCGGACGAGCCGACCACAGCGCTGGACGTGACCATTCAGGCGCAGATCATCCGCCTGATTTCCGAGCTGAAGGAAGAGATGAACAGCTCCGTCATCCTCATCACGCACGATCTGGGCGTGGTGGCGCAGATCGCGCAGAAAGTGATGGTCATGTACGCGGGACAGGCGGTCGAATATGCCGATGTTCTCTCGCTGTACAAGGATCCCCGCCATCCCTACACGCTGGGACTTTTGAAGTCCATCCCCAACATATACGAAAGCGTGGACAGGCTGGAGGTTATCAAGGGCACGGTGCCTACGCCGGACGAATTCGGCGTTGGCTGCCGCTTCAGGATGCGTTGCCCCCACGCCTGCGAGCGCTGCGAGCGCGAGATGCCGCAGCTGTATGATGCGGGCAACGGACACATCGTCAGATGTTTCCGCTACGATGGAAAGGAGTGAGGGCGCGATGGCGAAGGACGTATTGCTTCAGGTGGAGAACCTGAAGGTGTATTTTCCGGTGCGCAAGACGAAGGTCGGGGAAAAACAGCGCTATGTGCATGCCTGTGACGACCTCTCCTTTTCCGTCTACCGCGGCGAGACGTTTGGCATCGTCGGCGAGTCCGGCTGTGGCAAGACGACGACAGGCAAGGCGCTGGTAAAGATCGTCAAGCCTACCTCCGGCGTGATCCGCTACGAGGGCAAGGATATCTATCGGGATCTTGACCGCCACGCCTCCTTTGCGTTCTGCCGGAAAATGCAGATCATCTTTCAGGATCCCTTTTCGTCGCTGGATCCGCGCTTTACGGTGCAGAAGATCATCCAGGAGCCTTTGGACATCCATCGCGTCGGCACGAGAGCCGAGCGCCGCAAGCGCGTGGAAGAGCTGATGCAGGAAGTGGAGATGCACACCGAGCAGCTCACGAAATTCCCGCATGAATTCTCCGGCGGCCAACGCCAGCGCATCGGCATCGCGCGGGCGCTGGCGCTGAACCCCGAACTGATCGTCTGCGATGAGCCGGTATCGGCTTTGGACGTCGCCATTCAGGCGCAGGTGCTGAACCTGATGCGCGATCTGCAGGACAGGCATAAGTTGACCTATATCTTCGTTTCGCACAACCTCAGCGTGGTCAAGCATATCTGCACCCGCATCGCGGTGATGTATCTGGGAAAATTCGTGGAGCTGGCGGATAAGGAAGAACTGTTCAAAAACCCGCTGCATCCTTACACGGTCGGCCTGCTCAACGCGATCCCGGTGCCGGATCCAACGATCCCATCGCTGATGGCGGGGATCGAGGGCGACGTGCCCACGCCGATCGACCCGCCGCCAGGATGCCGCTTCTGCAAGCGCTGTCCGCACGCGATGCCCGTGTGCGAGCGGGAAGACCCGCAGTTCCGTGAGGTCGCCCCGGGTCATTTCGTCGCCTGCCATAAGTACGACGGGCATTAATTAGTGCGTGCCGGGAAAGGAGAAACGCGATGCTCATTACCAACGCCAAGGTCTATACAATGTGCGATCAGGTGTTCGATCCGGGCTATGTTCGCTTTGAAAACGGCAGGATACTCGCGGTCGGACCGATGGCGCAAGCGCCCGCCCAGAGCGGCGAAGAAACGCTCGATGCCGAGGGGGGATATGTGTTCCCGGGCTTTATCGACGCGCATACGCACATCGGCATCTGTGCCGAATCCATCAATGTAGCGGCGGAATTCGTCAATGAGATGACGGACCCCAACACTGCCCAGTTGCGGGCGATCGACGGCTTTTTCCCGTTTGACACGGCCATCCCCAAGGCACGCGAGGCGGGCGTGACCGCCGCGCTCATTTGTCCGGGCAGCGCCAACGCCTTTGGCGGCCAGATCGCCGCGGTCAAGCTGGACGGCACGCGCGTGGAAGATATGCTCATCAAGACGCCCGTGGCGATGAAAATGGCTACTGGCGACAATGTGCGCACCACCTACGGCCCGCTCAACAAGTTGCCGATGACGCGCATGGGTGTCGCCGCCGTGATGCGCGAGGCGTTCCAGCAGACACAGGACTACATCGCCCGCAAGGAGCGCGGCGAACACCCTGCCTTTAATGTCCGCTGGGAAGCGCTCACACCGGTAGTGAAGCATGAGCTGCCCATCCATGTGCATGCGCATCGCAGCGACGATATTTACACCGCCATGCGCGTCGCACGGGAATTTGGCCTGGAATTGACGGTGATTCACGCCACCGATGGCATCGTTACAGCAGCGGACATGGCGCGCGAACACGTTAGCGCCATCGTCGGCCCGACAATGTATTCCAGCACGAAGCTGGAAACGCTCAATCTGAACTTCAAGACGCCCGGCGTCATGGCCCGGGCGGGCGTGAAGGTGGCCTTGACCACGGATCACGATGTCGTACCCCTGGCTTACCTGCCCATCTGCGCCGCTCTTGCGGTGCGGGAGGGCATGGATATGTACGAGGCGCTGAAAGCCATCACGATCAACCCGGCGCAGATCGCCCATATCGACGACCGCGTCGGCTCTCTGGAGCCGGGCAAGGACGCCGACTTGAGCGTGTTCAGCGGCCATCCATTTGAGCTGATGACGCGCGCGCGTGCGGTCTTTGTGTCCGGCAAACGGTGTCTGTAAGGCAAGATATCAAGGAGGCGAGAGCAATGCAAAAAATGAGCAAGGACGAGTACATGAGGCATATGCTCATCATGAGTCCCAAGGTGGAGGACGTTCAGGCGAAGCTGGAAAAAGCGCCGGACGATCCGGAACTCTGGTACGAGATGGGCATGGCAAAGTCAGTGGCGGGCGATGAAGACGCGGCGGTGCGGGCTTTCTCCAAGGGCCTGTATTATGCGCCTTTCGACGCTTTCCTCCACTTTGGCCGCGGTCGCAAGTTGAATTCTGCGGGCCAGTTTTGGCCGGCCATCGCTGAATTGACGCTTGCCTGCCGTCTTGACGGCACCGAGTGGACGTTCCTCTATTACCGCGCCACATCCTATAACCTGCACGGTATGTACGAAGAATCCTGCAAGGATTTCCGCAACTGCATCCCTATCGCCAAGGAAAGCGACGGATGCGCGCTGGTGCATTGGCTGTTTACCACATATCTTCTCGAACTGAACGATCCGAAGCGTGCGGGAGAGAGCCTGTCGCTGATCCCCAGGGACGTGGTGGCGCCGAAGATGGATTATGGCTACGAGCGCAATTTCCGTCTCTATACCGGGCAGGTCAGCAAGGAGGATTTCATCGACATCCCTGATATCGAGAAGAATTCGCTGCCGTTGCCCGGCCGTGTGGATCTGGAACTGGTCACCATGTACTATGGCCTGTTCGCCTATTGCGTCTTCACCGGCGATGAGGAGGGCGCCGACAAGGCCCTGCTGGAAGCGTTGAAGATCAAGATTCCCAATGCTTTCGGCTATATGAAGGCAAAGAAGTTCGCCATCCAGCGCGGTCTGATCAAGGAATGAGGGGAGGAGACGCTCTATGACCACGATTGAAAAAAACAGGATCATGCGCGGCCGGCTGGTGAACGCGCCTTCTGTGGAAGAGGCAAAGGCCAATTTGGAGAAGGAACACACCGCCAGCAACTGGTACGATTATGGAAAGGCGCTGAGCAAGGCGCATCGCAATCAGGAAGCGATCGACGTCTATTCGCAGGGCCTGGTGGAGTTCCCCTTCAGCGCGTTGCTTTATTTCGGCCGTGGCTGCCGCTACATGGGCGTGAGTTTTGAACAGGCCATCGCCGATTTTACGATGGCCATCCAGATCGAGCGCGACGTCAACTTCTACTGGTACTACCGCGCCGTCACCTACAATACCAACGGCTTTTATCGCGAGGCCATCGCTGATTTCAAGGAGGCGATGCGCTACGCCCAGCCTGAAGACCACTACAGCATGGTGGATTGGATATTCACCAGCTACGTGGACATGGGCGATATGGAGGGAGCGCGCTGCGCGCTTGATCTCGTTGCTGACGATTTGGACGTGCCGGATATGGACTGGGACTA
>DVLH01000051.1 GCA_018715585.1 Candidatus Aphodomonas merdavium | reverse complement strand
GACGGAAAAGTAAATCGATTACTTCACCAAATATTCAACGAAGTGTTTGTCAATTGTGAAAAGTGTTTGCTAATTGCATCCTGTTGGAAACGGTCCATTCTTTCGCTTTAAAAGCCATATTTTATTTTCATTCAGTTTAGCTCATCGAGTGTCAACTCAAAACTCTTCGCAAATTCCTCCAAAAATTCCCGGACTTCGGGCATTCCCTCTGCCGCAATTTGTTCAAGATCGCGCGCAATGGCGTCACGGGCCTTGGTAAACTCGCCGTTGCCGCTGCGGATCTCCTCCACGCATTTTAGATAGGCGCACAGGCGGTCGGCCGCTTTGACAAAGCGCCATTCCTGCGCCGTTTCATCCGGCAGCAGCAACGGCGCATACGCGCCGCGCAGATCCTGCGGCAGCATGGTCAAAAGCTTATTGCGCGCCATTTGCTCCATCTGCTCAAATGCCCCGCGCACTTGCGGGTTAAAATGCTTGATCGGCGTGGCCAAATCGCCCGTGATCACCTCGCCCGCATCGTGGTACATCGCCAGCGCGGCGATACGCTCGGCGTTCAACGTGCCGCCGCGGCGCACGTTGCGCATCGTCGCCAGCGCATGGGCGATCATCGCGGCCTGCAGCGCGTGTTCCTGGTCGTTCTCCGGCCGCGTGTTGCGCATGAGCCCCCAGCGGAGAATCTGTTTCATGCGCGCCATATAAGCAAAAAAATGGTGCATTTTTGGCTGCCTCCTTGCAATCTTTTTCAAAGCGTTGTATAATCCGTGTCGACCCGTGTCGCTGAGGGAGCCGAAAGGCTGAGAGGGCGCATGCCCAACCCCATGAACCTGTGTAGGTAATCCTACCGTAGGGAAGCGAAAAGGCGCAAAAACCCTTTCCGTTTCCTGCACGTGCGTGCGGGAATTTTTTTACTGGAGGGTACGAACCATGAAAACCCAAAGATGGACCACCAAGATGCTCGTCACGGCCGCCATCTGCATCGCCATGAGCTATTTGCTCTCCTTCATCAAGCTCTGGACCATGCCGACCGGCGGGAGCCTAACGGCTGTCTCCATGCTGCCGCTGATGTTCTTTGCCTGGATTTACGGCGTTGGGCCGGGAATGATCGCCGGCGTAGCGTACGGCCTTTTGCAGCTCATTCAAAAGCCGGAGATCTATCATTGGATCCAGCTGTTGTTTGATTACCCCATCGCGTTCGCCATGCTGGGCCTTGCGGGCTGCTTCCGCAAGAGCGACAAACCCTGGGCGCTGCCCGCCGGCGTCGTGCTGGGCTGCTTTGGCCGCTTCCTGTGCCACTTCTTCACGGGCGCGGTGTTCTTTGGCGAATATGCCGCTACGCAGACGTTCATCGGCATTTGCACCTATTCCCTCGTCTACAACGGCGGCTACATGGGCGCCGAAGCCATCCTCAGCGGCGTTGTCAGCGCGCTCCCGCCCGTGCGCAATATGGTAAAGCGCGTCGCAGCGCTCTGAGGCTAGCATCTCTTTATGCGGAACCTTTCGTGGCCCACCGGCCGGCGGAAGGTTCCGTTTTTTATGCCGCCGTTTTCTAAGCAAGCGAAAGCCCGGAAAAAAGGACGCCGGCCGTTTCCAGGCCGGCGCTTCCCCGTTGTTTTCCCGGAAAACCCGCTCTTATAAAACGGGCGCTAGCGCACGTAAGCATCGGCAAGCACTGCGCCGGAACGCAGCCGCGCTATCGCTCCGTCACGCCGACGTAAACCTTGGGTGTCACCGCCTTATACGTATCCGTATACAGCTCCTTCGTGCTGACCACATTGCCGTTGCTGTCCTTCGTTACGAGATAGACGCGAACCTTGTACCCTTCCGACCCCTCAGAAACCTCTTTGATTTGATCGGTGTAGATGACATATTTTGCCTCTTTATCCGGGATAGGCGTCGTTTCGGGAATCGGGATGACCTCAATAATCTCCGGCAGAAGCGAATACGTATAGCCATTGGGATCCGGCCGGCCATAGAACTCAAAGAGGCAGGTTTTGTTGTTGCCGCTGGACTCCACCCGGGCAACGCAGTATACGTCCGCACCGGTGTTATTGGTAAAGACCAAATCAATCCCGCGGTCGGCAACGGTTGCATCCAACCCCATGTCCATGTAATTGACGGGCAAGCCGTGATTCCTCCGGCTGTTGACCTCCATGCCGGCCTGGATGACAGCGTTGTAGAGCGTTGAGCTTACCTGGCAGATGCCGCCGCCCCAGCCCATCTCGTATTCGCCGTTGACGATTTCCAGCGCCTGGTAGAACCCGTTGCCCTCCGTGCGCTTGCCGACCCAGTCGTTAAAGCTCACCTTGGCGCCGGCTTTAATCACCTTGCCGTTAAACGCATTGCAGCCACGTTCAATGTTCAAATTGCGCTCGTCCGTGCTGCTTTTGTTAATCGGTGTAGAATAGCTTGACAATTGCACGATAGAGCTGGTGATATCTTCGGCCACGATGGCCGGCTCCACCACGTCGGGCACAATTTCAATCGTCCCCGGCTCCATGTCGTTCACAAGGCGCATCACCTCTTCTTTGAGCGCCACAATATCAAGCGATTTGCCGTACGTTTCCTCGGTAACGACAATGGGATTCTGCCGTTCGGGCATAAATTCCCATACGGCATCCTGCGCCTGCACGTCCACGGTCGTTTTAATCTCGTTGAGAAGTGCGTCAATATGGGCGTCGCTCTTGGTGACTTCGCTCGTATAAATGTAGCGCGGCTCATGCTTGAGCGCGAAAACTTCATCGTAAGCGTCGATAATTGTGCCCACACGGCCAATCGCATATGCCTCATTAATTGCCTCAGCCACAACGTTCTCCAGCGACGCAGAGATATCGAGCGTATCGGCCGTAATCGACCAGCTATAATCGTCCCCATACGTCAGCGTAACAGACCAGTTGGACAGCTCTGCCCGCGCGTTGGAAAGGACAAAATCGTACGCTTCCTGCGGCGTAGCGCCGTAAAGCTCGTAGCCATTGACGTATACGCCACGATAGAACGTGCCGCGCTCGCGCACATCCATGATTTCACTATACGCCGTATAGCACACAATCCCCGCCGTGCTTATCAGGGCAAAGACAATCAGCAGCAAAATTGTCAACAGCGTCCTACGCGGTCTGCGAGGGCGTCTTCCCCGCGGCGCAGTGTGTTTTTCTCTTTTCTCCGCGGGGCGCGCAAAGCGCCCGGATGGCGTGCCGCGCCCGGAAGGCGTGCCGCGCCCGGATGGCGTGCCGCGCCCGGATGGCGTGCCGCGCCCGGATGGCGTGCCGCGCCCGGATGGCGCGCTGCGCCCGGAAGGCGTGCTGCGCCCCTTGGCGGCAGCAATCGCATAAGAGCCGGGGACGATAGCCCATTCCTTTTTCCCCGCCGCCGTCCCCCGCAAAGGCGCATAAGAACCCGACGGCGTGCTGCGCTCCCGAGCGGCAGCCAGCGCATAGGAAACGCCGGGAGCCCCCCTTCGCTCCTTTTCTCCAGCCGAAACGTCCTGAAAAAGCGCAGCCTTCCCTGGCCGAACGGTGCTCCCGTAGGAAACATCCACTCCCCTTACAGGCCGCTTTTTATCCGTCACAGGGCCGTAGCCGGAGGGCATCGAAGGCTCATAAGAGGCAGCAGAACGCGCCGTAGGTCTCTCCTGGGCAAAGCGCTCGCGCGGCGGTGTTTGCACAGCCTGTGCGAATGCCGCTTTAGGCGGCAAAGAAGCATATGCTTGCGCACGGCCGGACGCTGGCGCCGGTTGTCGCGTGCTCTGCACGCGGCGCGGCGTTTCCATCATCGGCCTCTGTTGCTGTTGTTGCTGCGCCCTGCGCGCATCCGCACGCCTGCGGCGCGGCGCTGGAGCAGTTTCTTGCTCGCGATATGCCATCTCTCTCTCCTACCCGAAGTGTGTTCAGCCGTTCCTCACAAAGGTGTTACGCTTCCCGGCACTGGCATGCCATACGCTCCTTCAGCGCCTCAACATCCTCCTGCACGCTGCGCCAGCGGGATAAGTTCTCCCCGATCCAAGCATGGCCGCGCCTTTTTTGTGCGCCAGGCTGTGCCTGCGCCCTGCGGCCATGGCAGTCGCTCCCGCCCGTAACAAGCAAGCCGTTTTCCCGTGCGATGCGCTCATAGCAAAGCGCATCGCCCAGCGCATGGCTCGCATGCCAGGCTTCCAGGCCGCCCAGTCCCGCTTCTATCCAAGCCGGCAAAAGCATCCGAAGCTTTTCGGGCGTCAGCCCTGATTTGCCGGGATGTGCCAGCACAGGCACGATTCCCAGGCTGTGCAGGGCCGCAACACCTTCCTCCACCGTCATCCGCTTGCGCGGCACAAACGTCGGCGTTCCTTCGCGCATATATTGATCGAACGCCTCGCGGATAGACTGGGCGTACCCGTGCGCACACAGCGCCTGTGCCAGATTCATCCGCCCCATAAAGCCGCCAAGCCCTTCCGTTTCCTGCGGTGCAATATGGATCCCGGCGGCCTCTAACCGCTCCAGCATCTCCAGCATTCGCTCGCGGCGCCTGTGCAGTTCGCCTTCAAAAAACGAACGCGTCCGGCTGTCGGCCACATCGACGCCATAGCCAAGCAAGTGCACCTCGCTTTCCAGCCCGGTGCTCAGCTCCACGCCTGGCAGCAAATACAAGCCCGCCGCCACAGCCGCCGCTTGCGCCTGCACAAGGCCAGCAGCAGTGTCATGATCCGTAATGGCAATTACATCCATCCCCGCCTCGACGGCGCACTTGACCATATCTTCCGGGGAAAGTGAACCGTCAGAAGCGGCGGTATGCAGATGCAGATCAGCCTTCATTTGGTGCCTCGCCCGCTTCTTTAGGGGTCTCGGGCGTTGCGGACGGCTCTTTGGCGCCTTCCTGCTTGGGTGGCGGCAGCTCTTCGCCTTTCATAATGGCGTCAAGCTCCGGCCGGCCAATCGTCTCGCGCTCCAAAAGAACATCCGCCATGCGGTGTAATTTGTCTATGTTCGCCGAAAGAATGGAGATCGCCTGCTCCTGGCATTTTTCCAACGTTTTTCGGATTTCGATGTCGATTTGCGCCGCCACCTGCTCGGAACAATCGCGCGACTGCGCAAAATCGCGTCCCAGGAACACCTCCTGCCCGCCGCCATGATACACCGGGCCAATTACTTCGTTCATACCAAACTGGGCTACCATGCGGCGCGCCATCTCCGTGGCGCTTTGCAAATCGCCCGACGCGCCCGTGGTCACGTCCTTAATAACAAGCGTTTCGGCCGCACGGCCGCCCATGCCCATCGTGATACGCGCCAGAATTTGATCTTTTGTAATGAACTCGCTTTCCTCGCTGGGGAGATACTGCGTATGGCCGCCCGACATGCCGCGCGGAACAATCGTTACCAGCGACACATCGTCAAACTTTGGCAGGCTTAATCCTACCAGCGCATGGCCTGCCTCGTGGTACGCCACGATGCGCCGGTCCTTGGGCGTCACCCTGTGGCTGCGCTTTTCCGGCCCCATTTCCACACGGGAAATGGCATCGAGGATATCGCGCTGCGAAATTTCCTGTTTTCCATGGCGCGCCGCCAGGATTGCCGCCTCGTTGAGGACGTTTTCCAAATCCGCACCCGTAAAGAACGGCGTGCGCCTGGCGATAAGCTTGAGCTCCACGTCGTCAGCCAGCCGCTTGTTGCGGCTATGCACGCGCAGGATGGCCTCGCGGCCGGCGACATCCGGATAGTTGACGGTGATCTGCCTGTCAAAGCGGCCGGGACGCAGGAGCGCCGGGTCAAGGATATCGCGGCGGTTTGTCGCAGCGACGACGATGACGCCCTCGTTATTGGAGAAGCCGTCCATCTCCACGAGCAGCTGGTTCAGCGTTTGCTCGCGCTCGTCATGGCCGCCGCCCAGGCCCGCGCCGCGATGGCGTCCTACAGCATCGATTTCATCAATGAATACAATCGACGGCGTATGGCGCTTGGCCTGCTCGAACAGATCGCGCACGCGGCTGGCGCCCACGCCCACAAACATTTCCACAAAGTCGGAGCCGGAAATGGAGAAAAACGGCACGCCCGCTTCCCCGGCAATGGCCTTGGCCAGCAGCGTTTTGCCCGTACCGGGAGGGCCTACCAGCAGCACGCCTTTAGGAATGCGCGCACCGATGTCCGTAAAGCGTTTAGGGTTTTTCAAAAACGCTACGATTTCGGAAAGCTCTTCTTTTTCTTCATCCGCACCCGCAACATCTGCGAAGGTAATCTTGTTCTTGGATGGGTCGGCCATGTGCGCACGGCTTTTACCAAAGTTCATCACCTTGCTGTTGCCGCCGCCCTGGGAGCGCATGATGGCAAACCAAAAGACCCCCATCAGCACAATCACAACCAGATAGGGCAAGAACTCCACATACCATGGCGTCTGCGCCGGTTTTTGATAGAGCACCTCAAAGCCGAGCTCGTCATCGCCAATTTCATCCGCGCTTTTGCCCAGCGCCTCGGCACGAATAATCCGTGCGCTGGCAAAAAACGCGTCCCGGTCTACCGTGCAGGAAAAATCATACCGGGATGGGAATTCCGTGCGCGCCACCTGCGAATCGGTATAAAGTCCCACCGCATCGTCGCCCGTAAAGGAAATGCTCTGAATCTTCTCCTCTTTAACGAGCTGTAGCAGCTCGTTATAGCTGATCTCCACGCTCCTTGGTGCAGACAGGAACGAAAACGTCTGCGAAAAGATCAGCACGGCCACCACGATGATGGCGTACACTACAAACCCTTTGATAGGCCGTTTTTGCAATTTCTCTCCTCCACTCATTGCTCTGCCGCTTGCGCGGCAGGACGTCATTGTGCATAGATTTCTTCCTTGAGCACGCCGATGTCCGGCAGATTGCGGTATTTTTCGTCATAATCCAGC
>DVLH01000050.1 GCA_018715585.1 Candidatus Aphodomonas merdavium | reverse complement strand
CTTTGGCGCAGCGTCTCCGCTTTTGCGCGCGGTGCTCCTTGGCGATACGGGCGCGATGCCGCATGCGTGGACGCAGTGGATGAATCGCAGCGGGATTGCGCATATCCTTGCCGTTTCTGGGTTGCACGTGGCGCTTTGGTTTTCCCTGTTGCGCAGCGTGGTCGCATTCTTGCATCCGCGCCCATGGCAGCGCCTGGTCATGCTGGCAGTTTTGCTTGCGGCATACACGCTTTTGACAGGCATGCGCGATTCTGCCATCCGTGCGGCGGTCATGTTGCTGACGTTGGAGAGCGGGCGTGCATTCAAGCGCAGGAGCGATCCGCTCACGTCCCTTGCGCTGGCGGCGTTTATTATTTTGCTCGTGCGGCCGCTGGATTTGTTTGCCCCTGGGTTTACGATGTCGTTTGGCGCTGTGCTAGGGCTTCTGTTTTTTAAAAGGGTAGCAAGGCGGTGGACGAATCGAGGGGTGCTTTCGCATCTGAAGCGTTCGTTGATGACGACGGCGGCGGCGCAGTTGGGCGCGCTTGTGCCCATGGTGGGGAGTTTCGGCATGGTTTCAGCCGTCAGCCTGCTGACAAACCTGGTTGCGCTGCCGTTGGTGGGGCTTCTTTTGCCCTTTGGGGCGGTGGCGGTAGCGTTGGATTATCTTTATGCACCGCTAGGCGCCGCGCCTGCTAGCATTGCGCGTGGGTTTGCCGCGATGCTGATGGGGCTTTCATCCGCTGCCTCCCGCTTGCCTTTTGCTACGATTCGCATTCCCACGTTTGCGCCCTGGACGGCAGTGGCATATTATGCAGGGTTGTTTTTGCTTAGCAGCGCTGTGGTGTGGAGCTGGCACACGCGGATTGCAGCGCTTGCAGTATTAACGCTTTGCGCCGTCTTATGCGGGATGTGCCTGGCGGAGCCGGCTGTGTTCTACGAGCAGCTGGATGTGGGGGAAAGCCTTTGCGGCGTGTTGCATGCTTGGGGCAAACGCTATGTTTTTGATTGCGGCGAAAGGGGAGGCGGGCTTTCAACGTATTTGCGCCGGTATGCTGGCGGGGTAGAAGCGCTGTTTATCAGCCATCCGCATGCGGACCACTTTTCGGGACTGGCCGATCTGCTTGAAGATGACGTCCCAATTGGGACGATCTATGTCCCTGTGGAAGCAGGAGTTTTCGGAAAGGATGCAGAATACGACGAATTGTTGAATTTGGCGAAGAATGCGGGAACGCAAATTGTGGCGCTTTGTGCGGGCGATACGCTGCGTTTTGACGGCGTTACGATAGATGTTTTCGCGCCGCCCGCCTCGACAAGCGCCGGTACGGAGCCGAACGACCGCTCCCTTGCGCTGCGCATTGTTACGGAAGGATGGACGTTGCTCTTGACCGGGGACGGGGATGGGGCGACGGAACCGGAGGGCGTTGCGTGCGATATTTTGCAAGTGGCGCACCATGGCAGCGCAGACGCATCCAACAAAAGGGCGCTGGAAGGGATGAACCCGCGCATTGCACTGATTTCCTGCGGTGAGAGCCGTTATCACCCGAATGAACAGACGATGAACCGGCTTGTGGAAGCCGGAGCGAGTGTCTATATAACGCGGGAAGAGGGCGCCATTCGCGTGGTATTCTTTCCGGATAGGCTGGAGGTAACAGGGTTTTGCCGCTAACGCATACGGAGTTTTTTGCACGGGTAAAGCGTGGGGAAATTGCGCGGGCGTATCTGTTTGAAGGGCTTGAGGAATACGTCAAGGAGAGCGCGCTGGAGGCGTTGCGGCGCGCGATTTTGCCGCAGGGGTTGGAGCCGCTCAACGAGAGCGTGCTGACGAACCCTACTGCCAGCGCGCTGGTGGAATGCGCTGAAACGCTGCCCGTGCTGGCGGATAGGCGGCTTGTCGTGGTGCGCGAGTGCGCGCTTGTGACGGCGGAAAAGGCGGCTGCCAACGCGCAGGATGCGCAGCGGCTGGCAAGCTATCTCGATGCGCTACCGGAAACGGTGTGCATCGTCTTTTATTGCAAGGGCCTGGCGGACGGGCGTAAGAAGCTGACGCAGGCGCTTTGCCGCAAGGGAGCGGCCGTGCGTTTTGACCCGCTTGGCGACGCGGAGCTTGTCAAATGGATCAGCGCGCGGCTGCGCGCGCAGGGAAAGACGATTGCGCCTGCCGTGGCGCTGCATCTTTCTTTCGTCTCCGGACGTGCACTGGCGGGGCTTTCCCAGGAGATTGGCAAGCTTGCGGCGTACGTGGGCGAACGCCAGGAGATCACGCAGGAGGATGTGGAGCGCGTGGCGACGCGCACGGCGGAATGCACCGTCTTTGCGCTGGCCGACGCGCTTGTGGCGGGGCGGGAGGCGGAAGCGTTCCGGCTGCTCAACGCGCTTGTGGAGCATGGGGAGGGGCGCATCGGCGCGCTGGCGATGATTGCCAGGCAATACCGCAACATGCTGCATGCAAAGCTGTTAAACAGCGCAGGCGTGCCGCAAGATCAAATTGCTGCGAAGCTTGGCGTGCCTGCGTTTGCCGTGCGCAAGCTGCTTTCGCAGGCACAAAAGGAAAGTGCGGCCGCATTGCGCGAAAAGCTCGATTTATGCGTGGAGACGGATTATGCAATCAAGTCCGGGCGCTTGCGCGAGGAGGCGGGGCTTTCGCGCGCAATGCTGCGGCTGTGCGCGCATGCAAACGCCGCGCAGGGACAACAATAAAGGCGGAAGGAGCGGAAATGATCACCTATCGGGAACTACAGGAAAACAAAGAAATTCAGACCTATATCACCCGCGCGGACGAGTCACTGCGCGCGCTGGGGTTTACGGAGCACAGCTTTGCGCACGTCAACCGCGTCGCGCAGACGGCCGCGTATATCCTGGAAACGCTTGGGTATGACGCGCATACGGTGGAGCTTTGCCGCATTGCGGGCTATTTGCACGACATCGGCAACCTCGTCAACCGCGTGGAGCATTCGCAAAGCGGCGCAGTGATGGCCTTTCGCATTCTCGACCGGCTGCGCATGGAGGCGGACGATATTGCGCTGATTGTCACAGCCATCGGCAACCACGACGAAGGTACGGGCGTGCCCGTCAATCCCGTGGCGGCCGCGCTGATCCTGGCAGATAAATCCGACGTGCGCCGTAGCCGCGTGCGCAACGCGGATTTTGCAACGTTTGATATCCATGACCGCGTCAACTATTCCGTGGAAAAATCGATCCTCAAGATTAACGAAGAAAAGACGCTCATCAAGCTCAAGCTGCAAATCGACCCGAAGATTAGCTCTGTTATGGATTACTTTGAAATTTTTCTGGACCGTATGACGCTTTGCCGCAGGGCGGCGGAGAAACTAGGATTGCAGTTCAAGCTCATCATCAACGAGCAGCAGCTGATCTAACCGCTCCTTTTGCGTAAAAGGGAAATGCGCATATGCCAGGGCGGCGCAGGAGTGCCTGGGCGTTTGAAATACACCTGAGAGGAAAAGGAACGCGTTCCGGAGGAAGAAGATGACCATATTTGATTTATTGAACCTTATCTGTGGCCTAGCATTGTTTCTATACGGTATGGAGGTGATGGGCGAAGCGCTCAAGCGCGGCGCGGGTTCTCGGCTGAAGATCATCCTGGGGAAGATGACGTCGAGTAGGCCGCGCGGCTTCCTGCTGGGGCTTGGCGTGACGGCGATCATCCAATCCTCCTCGGCGACGACGGTGATGGTGGTCGGCTTTGTCAACTCCGGCACGATGGCGTTGCGCCAGGCGGTGGACGTCATTATGGGAGCGAACGTAGGTACGGCAGTGACGTCATGGTTGACGGCGCTCGCCGGGCTGGACGGCGGGGCTTCTGTTACCAGCGCTGTGGCCTGGTTAAAGCCATCGTCATGGATCCCCTTGCTGGCGCTCGCCGGCATTTGCCTGCTGATGTTCGTCAAGCGCGGTAAAAAGCGGGACGTTGGCGCGACGTTGCTGGGGTTTGCGGTACTGATGGTGGGCATGGAGATGATGTCGGAAGCGGTCGGCGCGCTAAGCGAGAGCGAGGATTTCCGCGCGGTGCTGACGATGTTTCAAAGCCCCGTGCTTGGCGTGTTGGCCGGCCTCGTGCTGACGGCAGTGGTTCAGTCTTCCTCGGCATCCGTTGGTATTTTGCAATCATTGACGACCACGGGAGCAATTCCCTACGGGGCAGCGATCCCCATCATCTTGGGACAGAACATTGGTACGTGTGTAACAGCGTTGATTTCGTCTATCGGTGCGAACAAAAACGGAAAACGCGCTGCGCTGGTGCATTTGTTTTTTAACATCATTGGCGTGATCTTCTGGTTAAGCGTGTTCAGCTTAGTGAACTGGATTGTGGATTTCTCGTTCGTGGATATGCCCATCAATATGTGGGGCGTGGCGCTGGTACACACGGTGTTCAAATTCCTCTCCGTGGGGCTGATGTGGCCGTTTGCGCAGCAGTTGGAGAAGCTAGCAACCCTGTGCGTGCGCGATAAGAAGGAAGCGGAGGCGAACCTGCTGGACGAGCGGCTAATGGGCACGCCGGCGCTGGCTGTGGAGCGCGCGGATGAAGTGACGCGCATGATGGCGCAGACAGCATGCCAGTCGCTACAGGAGGCCCTCTCCCTTTTGGATGCCTATGATGGCAAAAAGGCAGAAAAGGTTCGTGAGATGGAGGAGAAGGTTGACTCCTATGAGGACAAAATCGGAACGTACCTGGTGCATGTTTCCGCGCTCAACCTTGATGAGCCGGATGCGCGGGAAATTACGAAACTTCTGCATCTCATAGGCGATTTCGAGCGGATTTCGGACCATGCGGTTAACTTTGTGGAATCCGCTGAGGAGATCCGGGACAAAAAACTTCCGTTTACGCCGGAGGCGCGCCATGAAATCGAGACGATCACGTCTGCCGTGCAGGAGATCCTCTCCATGGCGTATGACTGTTTTATCCACAACGACCTACGCGAGGCGGCGCTGGTGGAGCCGCTGGAACAGGTGGTTGACCTATTGCGCGACAAAATTCGCCTTAACCACGTGCTGCGCCTGCAAAAGAGCGAGTGCACGATAGAGCAGGGCTTTGTCCTTTCCGATCTATTGACGAACTTCGAGCGCGTATCCGACCACTGCTCCAACATTGCCGGATGCATTCTGGAGCTTTCACAGCATGATGCGCTAGATATGCACCAATATTTGGATACGGTCAAGCGCGGCAGCCGGGAGTTTGAAGCGGCGTTTGAAGGATATTTAAAAAAATATTCGCTGCCCGAGCAAAGGCCATAATGCGCTAAGGAACAAAGCCCACAAGGATTGGCTTGATTTATCCCCGGCAGAGCCGGGGATTTTTTTGCTTGTTTTCCCCGGGGACCTAGCGCTGTTGCCCTGCGCTTTTTGCCGTGTTTCCCTTTGCGGTTTTGCCTTTATAACGCGCCTTTGGCATAACCTTTGAAAGCGGAGGAGCCTTTTGAAGGCGCAGCGGTGGCCGGAACGTTTGCGCATGCCAGGGATTCAGCCGGGGGTTCCGGCTGTTTGCTGTGCGGCTCATTATCCCAAAGGGGGGGCGCGCTAGCAATGGCGAAAAGCGCTGCCGGTTGCAAGACGGCGCTGATAGAGTTGTTTTTGCATTTTGCCTGTGTCATGCTGTTGAGGATCGTTTGCCTTTTTTGCCGGATCCCCGTTGCGCCGGGAAAGACGCTTTGATTCTTTCTGGCTGCTGCTGGAAACCGGTCACGTCAATTGCTGCGAACCGGCTATGGTAGGATCAAAGAAACTTTCCACCGTAGAGAGCGCGCGCAGATTAAGGGTATAATTGGCCGGGAGCGAGCTGGGAGTAAAGCCTGTTATTTCTTTAAAAACGCGGTTGAAATTGCGCAGCGTGTTAAAGCCGCAGCGGGACATGACATCTGCCATGGTGAGGTTTGACGAGGTTGCCATCAAGTCGATGGCTTTGTCAATCTTGATCGCATTTAAATACCGTGAAAAAGTCATGCCAGTTGTGCATTTGAAGTATCGAGAAAAATAG
>DVLH01000049.1 GCA_018715585.1 Candidatus Aphodomonas merdavium | reverse complement strand
ATCATCACGGTGGTTCCCTCGCTCGCGGAGGAAAACACCGTGCTGACCGTAGCCTGTTGGGACTTGACCACAACGCCCTACTATGAAGCCATCAAAACAGGATTTGAAGCAGCAAATCCGGGCATTACCATCGAATACATTGACCTTGCTTCTCAGGATTACAACATCAAATGCAGCACCATGCTCGCCGGTGGAGACACCACCGACCTGTATTTCGTCAAAGAGCTGTCCGACATGCAAAACTGGTCTGACCAGGGGTTCCTTGTCCCGATGGACGATTTGATCGCCGAAGCCGGTATGGACATGACAAAATATGCCGGGATGGATACCTGCTACATCAACACCAATGACGGCCTGTATTACGCCCTGCCGTTCCGCGCCGACTTCTGGGTACTTTTCTATAACAAGACCCTCTTTGATCAGGCGGGCGTTGCCTATCCCACCAACGATATGACCTGGGATGCTTATGCCGCCACTGCGCGCGAAGTTAGCGAAAAGACAGGCGCCTACGGCTCCCACTACCACACGTGGCTGTCTGACGTAGCCAACTGGGCCGTATGCGACGGCGTAAACACCTTGGCAGACGGCGAATATAGCGACCTGAAATACTTCTATGACCTGGTCCTTGCCCTTGAAGACGACGGCGTCGTCATGACGTATGATGAACTCAAAGCCTCTGGCCTGCATTATTCCGGCGCCTTTGCGCAGGGCAACATCGCCATGATGCCCATGGGCTACTGGTACGTCTCCACCCTGATCGGATATTTCAACGACGGCACGGCTTCCGGCTTCGATTGGGGCATTACCGCCGTTCCGCACCTCGAGGGGGTTCCCGCCGGCTCCTCCTTTGGTTCCCCCACAGGTATCTCCATCAGTGCCAAGAGCGCCAACCAGGACGCCGCCTGGACGTTTGCTTCGTGGCTGTGCTCTGAAGAAGGCGCAAAGACAATCGCCGCCACCGGCACCCGTCCCGCCTATGTCAGCGATGAGGTCGCCACGGTGATGGCCTCCGCCGACGGCTTCCCCAGCGATGAAACCAGCAAGGAAGCGCTCATTCCCACCGCCATCTATCTGGAATGGCCGATTGGCGAAGGCGTGAACGAAATTAAGACAATCGTCAACGAAGAGCACACGCTGATCATGACCCGCGAGCTTACCGTTGAAGAAGGCCTCGCGGAAATGGAAGAGCGTGCTGCGGAGTACCTTGTCCAATAATTCCAACTAGTGATCCACGGGGGAGGGCGCGGGCTGCTCTCCCCCGGTTTCCATCTTTGACGGCACCTATCGGCCGCAAATGACCAAGAGAGGAAGGGGATGCCCCCATGGCACAGGGTACGATTGCGAAAAAAGGCAAGATGAGCAAGCTTGAAAAGCGCAATACGCTCGTTGCCTATTCATTTCTGGCGCCGAACTTCATCGGCTTCCTCATTTTCACAATGATTCCCGTTGTGTTTTCTGTCGTGCTTTCCTTCATGAATTGGGGCGGAGGTCAGGAAATCTCTTTCGTCGGCCTTGACAACTTCCGCTATATTTTCAATAACTTCAGCTTTACCAAGAGCAATCTGGGCATCGCCCTAAAAAACACCGTCTATTATACAATCGTTACTGTGCCGCTCACGCTAGGATGTGCGCTAGGGCTGGCATTGCTTTTAAACAAAGGCGTCCGCGGTGCAAGAGTTTTTCGCGCCATCCTGTTTTTCCCCTACGTCGCGTCGCTGGTGGCCATCTGCGTCTGCTGGAACTTCCTGCTCATGAAAAACGGCCCCTTCAGCCAGATTCTCAGCCATGTAGGGCTGGGCTTTAGCAAAAGTTGGACATCCAGCCGTGATCTGGCCATTTGGGCTATCATCATTGTAAGCACATGGCGAAACGCAGGTTATTACATGGTAATGTATTTGGCAGGCCTACAAGGCGTGCCTATCGAGCTATACGAAGCCGGAACCATGGACGGCGCAAACGCTTGGCAGCAGTTTAAGAACATCACAATGCCCATGCTTACGCCCACTACTTTTTTTTGCTCCATCATGATGGTGATCTATTGCTTCAAGATCTACGACGTGGTGGCAATCATGACCCAGGGCGGGCCCGGGCGTTCCACGAAAATGCTGGTCACCTATATCTTTGAGCTGAGCTTCGGCGGCGAGGGCATCGCCACATCCGCACAGTATGGCGTCGCCAGCGCCGTGTCGATGGTGCTGCTGGTGATCGTCCTCATTGTGACGTTCGTGCAGTTCCGCGGCGAGAAAAAATGGGTCAATTATATGTAGGAAAGGAGGGCGGCCATGATGACTGTCAAAGTACAAAAAGTTGAACGCGAGCGCAGCGTAGCGCCGCGGATAATCCTTACCGTTCTTAAATGGGCGCTGCTTCTTTTCCTGACGGTGATGGCGCTGATCCCGTTCGTTTGGATGATCTCCGCCTCTTTGAAAACGAGCGTGGACGTATTCTCCATTCCGATGAAATGGATCCCGGAAACGGCGCACTGGGAAAACTTCGTCAGCATCTGGGAGCGCGTGCCGCTTCTGGCCTATTTCAAAAACACCGCGGTGCTGGCCGTCATCGTTACCATCATGCAGATTATCACCTCTTCTTTTGCGGCGTATGCGTTTGCAAAAATGAGGTTTAAAGGGCGCGACGTCCTCTTTATGTGCTATATCGGCACAATCGCCGTGCCCTGGCAGGTTTACATGGTGCCGCAGTTTATCATGATGCGCTCGCTGGGGCTGTACGATACCATCTGGGCGCTCGTGGTATTGCAGAGCTTTTCGGCTTTCGGCGTGTTTTTGATGCGCCAGTTTTATCTGGGCATTCCCAACGAGCTGAGCGAAGCCGCACGCATCGACGGATTGAACGAATATGGGATTTGGGCGCGGATCATGCTGCCGCTGGCCAAGCCCGCCATCGCCACACTGTGCATCTTCACATTCGTCAACACATGGAACGACTACATGGGCCCGATGATTTACCTGACGACCGACGTGAAAAAAACCATTCAGGTGGGCCTACGCCGCTTCATTCAGGCATATTCCGCTGACTACAACCTGATTATGGCGGCATCGCTTTGCTCCCTTGTGCCGGTTACGGTCATCTTCCTTTTCCTGCAGCGGTACTTCATCGAAGGGATTGCCACAACCGGCCTGAAAGGCTAAGGCCTAGAAGGAGCCAACGCAAATGTTCACTGAGTTCTTGCAGCACTGCGACCTGCATGCGCTGCTCTGCCCGCCCGGCGCATACCGCCCTTTCCCTTTGAGGACGGAGCGGGAGCGTTGGGCGGCGCTCCGGCCGGAAAAGCGAAGCAAGCTGCTGGCCTGGGGCGAAGAGGCGCTTTCGGGATATCCCATGGTCACGGCGACGCAGTTCCTGGCGTTTCACCGCACGGGCGACAGGCAAGCATACGAAAAGCCCTATTTCGCTCGGCGTGTCCTGCTGATGGGGGCTGCGCTGGCAGAATGCGCCGAAGATAGCGGCAGATACCTGGACGCGGTCATCGACGGCATCTGGTGTGTCCTGGAGGAAAGCAGCTGGACGCTCAGCGCCCACAACGGCAGCGACCATCCCGGCACGCCACCGATGACAGAGCGCCCCCTGCCCGATACGGCAAATCCCTACGTCGATCTTTTTGCGGCGCAAACGGCGGCGACGCTGGCGGATATCCTCTATCTGCTGGAGGACAAGCTGGACGCGGTTTCCCCGCTGATCGCCCGCCGCGTCCGCTCGGAGGTCGGCCGCAGGGTGATTGTGCCCTTCCTGACGCACGACGATTTCTGGTGGATGGGCATGATCCGGCACGACGTAAACAACTGGACCCCCTGGATCGTTTCCAA
>DVLH01000048.1 GCA_018715585.1 Candidatus Aphodomonas merdavium | reverse complement strand
GCAGTGCCGGCTGACAGCGCCGTTGGCTCGAAGTCGACGAACGCCCGCCCCACGAGCAGGGGGCGGGCGTTCTGCGTTTCGTTCCGGTTGGGGCGAAGGCGGGGATAGACGGCGGCAAGCCCACGAGCAGGGGCCTGCCGCCTGCGGCGTTTTGGGGGATGGGGAGACCGGGAAAAGCGGGGAGCGTTCCCCAAAAAGGGATTCTCAAGGGATTGCTTAGGTTATCATTCTAAGTGCAACAGAAAGGAAAGGATAGGACATCGCAAGGCCCTGTGTTAGAATGGAGATGAGAGACAACAAACCAACAGGAGGGCGAAGCGATGTCCTATCAACATCTTACACTGGAAGAGAGATATTGTCTAGCAGAATTTCGGGAAAACGGTCTGAGCATTCGTGCGATCGCACGAATCAGACCACTGACAAACCCCTGCGTTCAGGCATAAGCGCAGGGGTAAAATGATAGAAAGGCTTGAAAAGCGCGATAGAAAGGCATAAAAAAGACGCCCTCCACCCTCGATGATAACACCCAGGATGAAGGGCGCAATTCATCGTTTTTCTTATGCGTGAGCCACTTTAGTCCCGCTTAAACAGATCCCGCGTGTAGACCTTTTCCCGCACATCATCCAAACAGGGATCGTAGCGATTGGCGATGATGATCCGGCTCCGTTTCTTGAATTTTGCCAGATCGTTGACCACGCGGCTGCCGAAGAACGTCGTCTTATCCTCCAACGCCGGCTCATGGATGATCACCGTCGCCCCTTGGCCTTGATCCGCTTCATTACGCCCTGGATGCTGCTCTGGCGGAAGTTGTCGCTGCCCGTTTTCATCGTCGGCCGGTATACGCCGATGACCACTTCCTTTTCCTTGGCAGAGTTCCAGTCGCAGTAGCCGCCGTAACCGAAGGACGGATTGTTGTAATGGCGCCCGATGCGCGGGTCGAGGCACATGCCCATCATGGTCTGCCGGGCGTTCAGCCCCTTCATCTCGGCGCAGGTGTCCAGTTCGTTAAAATAGCTCACCCGCAGCGCAAGGTACGTATTGGCAAAGAGCTTCGCCGCCTCCGCCTCGGTGAAGCCCATGGACACCTCAGCCCTTCCGCCACACCATCTTGTTGACCACACCGGTGTAGCTTTGGATGATCTTCACGACCTTGGCGGAGACGTTCCCTTCCACGTAATCCGGCACGGGGATGCCGTGGTCGTCGTTCTGATTCATCGTCACCGCCGAGTCAACCGCCTGCAAAAGGCTTGCCGCGTCGATGCCTGCGAGGATAAAGTCGCCCTTGTCCAGCGTTCCGGGCGCTCTGTGCTCGTGCGGATGCACATCGCCGGGAAGGGATGGCCGACACTGGTGAAGAAGCTGCTCTCCTCCGGCAGCGTGCCAGAGTCGCTCACCACACAAAAGGCGTTCATCTGCAAACAGTTATAGTCATGGAAGCCCAGCGGTTCATGCTGGATCGCGCGCCTGTCAAGCTGGAAGCCGGATGCTTCCAAACGCTTGCAGCTGTGCGGGTGGCAGGAGTAGAGAACCGGCATGCAGGCCATCAAAGGCGATCCCTCGGAACAGGTGCTTTATATCGCCCTAAATACGGGCATGCGCCTTTCGGAAATACTGGGTCTGCGCTGGTCGCGGATAGACTGGAAGAAGCAGACCATCAAGGTAGACGCGCAACTGCTTGTGAAGCGCGGCAAGGATACAGAGCGCAGGCTTGGCCCGACCAAGAACGGCAAGGCCCGCACCTTCAAGGTTGCGCCCGCCGTTATGGACGTTCTGAAAGCCGTGCGCCAGCAACAGCTTGAACGCAAGCTGAAAGCAGGGCCGGTATGGAGCAATCCCCGTGACCTTGCGTTTACGGATGAGGCCGGGAACAGCATACCGCACGCCACTGTAGAACACCGCTTCCATGACTTGCGGCATACGTTCGCTTGTGAATCCATCGCCTGCGGCATTTCCCCCAAGACGCTTTCAGAAGCGCTGGGGCATCACTCCGTCTCGTTTACAGTGGATGTATACATGAGCGTCCTCGACGTAATGCAAGACGAAGCAGCGGCCCGGATGCAGCAAAGAATCATGGAACGGGCTAAGTAGATACAGGAACGATTCGCGCTTCTTATAGGAACATAGCAAAACTGAATTGTGGCCAAAATTGTGGTCAAACAGGCATTCAGGCAAAGAAAAAACCCTTGAAAACGTAATGTTTTCAGGGTTTTTTGGTGGTGCGGTTGAGCAATCCAAATCCGAACCCGCTTTTTCCTTGTCCAGCGCTGTTTTCAAGTCGTCAAAGGTGACAGTATCCGTCCCGTCCTTGTAGTTGAAGGTTATCACCATCTTGTCGTCGTACAGGAAAATGGCGTTGACAAAAGTGTCAATCAGCATCTTTCGGTGGGCCTTCTGCCGCACATCCAGCTTGCGGAAGCGGTGCAGCCAGAAGGTCATAAACTCGGCGCTGACTTTGGGCTTCGCCAGTTTCTCGCAGGCAATCTTGGTTTCCAGTTCCTCTTTCGCAGCTTCCAGTTCTTCCAGACGGCTTTTTGTGGACTTGGTGAGGATGCCCTGCTGGATGGCGTTCAAGAGATTTTGAATGGCCGTGTCCGCCTCCCGCAACTGCTGTTCATAGAGGGGCAGGTTGACAT
>DVLH01000047.1 GCA_018715585.1 Candidatus Aphodomonas merdavium | reverse complement strand
GATGAGTTGACCGATGTGTTTGCAAAGGTGGGGGCGTTCTTTGCCACGCTCGCTGCGCGCGCATAAGCCCTGTTTCCGGCTCCCGGCGCCTGAAAAAGCGCCGGGGGTTTTTTGAGATTGGGAGCGTTCTTTTTTCCTCGTCAAATCAAGCGCAAAGTTTCGAAGGTGCTGCGCCATTTCATGTGTCCGGAGGTTGCCCGGAGCGGCTTTGGCATCTGCATGCGGGTTTGGGGATTCCTGGCCGTCCGCGTTGCCCCGGCATTGGCCGTTTTCACCGCATTCCTTTTTTCCCGCAGACCGCAAAACCCTGCGCGCGAAAACGCCTTGGTGGGGAACCCATCTATGCGCTGTTTGCCTTGCAACCGGTAGTCAAAATCAAAAGCCGCCGGAAAGCGGACCCGCAGGCGATGTGCCCACGTCCCTGCCTCTGCTGGCGGCTCCGTCGTCGGTGGCGCTCCGTTTATTCCATCTCCGCTTCGATGCGCTTGCGGACCGCCTGCATGCGGTTGTCCAGCTCCGCGCTGATCTGCGCGCAGATACGCAGCTCCTCGCCGATTGCCTCCGCATCCGCGGGCATTTGTTTTTTGTAACGCAGTTTATGCTCCAAGCTTGCCCAGAAATCCATCGCAATCGTGCGCAGCTGCACCTCAACTTTCATCGGCCGCTTTTCATGCATCAGGAAAATGGGGGTTTCCACAAGCAGATGTAGGCTCCTGTAACCGCTTTCCTTGGGGTTCTGGATGTAATCCTTGCGTTCCAGCAGCACAATATCATCCTGACGCAACAGCGCTTCCGCCAGCAGATAGATATCTTCCGGGAAAGAACAAATCACCCGAATGCCAGCGACGTCAAAAATATTCTGCTCCACAGCTTCTATCGTCAGCGGTAGGTTCTTGCGCTGTAGCTTGTCCATAATGCTGTTGATAGACTTGAGCCGTGTTTTTATTGTCTCAATCGGATTACGCTCATATTGTAACGACAGCTCTGCGTTGAGCACGTTGAATTTCGTTTCGACCTCCATGATGGCGGCACGGTAAAACGCCATCAGCCGCCGAAACGGTTGACTGCGCTCGTCCAAAATGGCAAGCGCTTCCCGCGCCGTAATACCAGAAAGAAGGCGTACTGTCCCTTGCTTTTGTTCTTCCATCGTAGAAACACTCCTATTCTAAACGAAAAACCGCTTGCGCAGCGCCTCCCGCAGCGGGCGGCAAATTGCCAATACGATAAGCAGCAACCCCAGCAGAAACAGCGCCGCAGCCGGATAGGGTGACCAGACAAACCGGATAGGTGCGTCGATGGTTATGCTGATTAGCATCTCCAGCACAACCAGGCACGCTCCGCTCACAATCAGCGCGCCGCCGGCAATGTACAGCCCGCCGCCGTGCACGTAGCGCGCAAGCGCCACCACCGCCGTTGTCAGCAGCGCCACCATGCCCACCGTCGGAAAAGCCAGCGTTAAAAACCAATTTCCTCCCGTTTCTAGGCAAATATAGAGCAAATACGCTGCCACAGCCGCAAACCCACACGGGACAAAAATGACCGGATTAGGCCTGTGAAACCACAAGGGCAAAACCGCACACACATACACCACCATCAGGCCGCCAATCGCATAGCCGCTCCATACGACATGGCCCGCCGTCTTAAAATCCACCAGCAGTGCCATCGCAATCACAAGCACACATAGCGCTGTAATGAGGAAAAGCACACCAGAAACGCTAACCTTTTCCTCTTGTTCCTGTTGCGCCGCAGGAAACAGGCGCGTCCCCTTGCCTCGCTTGATCTGCGGGTGATATACCCGCGTACCGCACAGCGGACACACCTTTTCACTGTCGTCCAGCTCTACACCGCATTGAACGCAATACACCGATCATCACCTCTGATTGCTCTCGATAAACACATGCAGCCCCATCTTCCGCAGCTGACAGAAAAACCGCCGCTCCAGTTCCGGCTCCACCGTGTTGCGCACCACGTTAAACCGCAGCTTGCCCTCATAGGAACAGGCGCTGCAGTTGTATGGCGCGTTGGACTGCGCGCTGAGGATAAAATCAAAACGGGTTACATACGCCCGCATTTCTTCCGGAACGCGGATAATGCCCAGGTTGGAAAATGAAAGGCAGCCTACGCTCTCTCCCACCGCATCGAATACCATCTTCATCACCGCGTTTTTGACGGGCAGCGGTACAATCCGCAGCGCCATCTGCCGCTCGCTCACAACGTTTGTGGTAAAAGCCGCGCGCATCTTTTGCGGTGTCGCCTCCAAACCCATCTGGCAGCGCACGGCATCAATGAGTTCGCTCAGCGTGTAATCGCCCATCCTCGGATCTACCCCGGCGTTGACCACCATGGCGAAATTGCGCAGCGTCCGGCTTTCAAACAGCCTGCGCAGGTTTACGGGGATCTGTACTACCACGGGCCGTAATTTTCCGCGGCGCACATGTTCGCGCTGCATTTCCAGCATTACCCACAGCAACACGCCAGAGAGAAACTCCGTCACGCTCGCGTCATATTGCTTGGCCTGCTCATGCACCTGCTCTACCTCCAGCGTGCCGCAGGTAACGTGCAAAAACCGGTCCGGCTCCAGCTTTCCCGTAATTCGATATGCTTTTTCCTGTTTGCGGCTCGCGCAAACGCCCCCCGCATAGCGCACGAAGCTGTCCTCTAGCTCCTCCCTCTCCGGCTCCGCCTGCCGGTCCAAAACCCCTTCGCAGCAGGAAACGGACGCACCATAGCGCTGCGCCAAATACTCCGCTACAAGCGTTTTCAGAAAAATGAGCCCACCCGTCCCATCTGTGAGCGCATGAAAGATCTCCACAGCGATTCTATTTTCATAGTACAGCACGCGGAATGCGCAGCGGCCTACCTCCTTACGGCCCATCCTCTTTAACGGTTGCGCTCCATCCGGCAATACCTCAGGCGGAAAGAGCAGTTCCTCCAGATAATACCAAAACATGCCGCTGCGAAGCCGCACCGCAATGGACGGAAAGCGGCGCGCCGTCATATCCAGCGCCGCCTGCAGCACCGCGGGATCCACCTTCTCCTGCAGCGAGGCGGAAAGACGGAACACGTTCGTCCAATGTTTGCGCCGCGCCGCGGGAAAAATCTTCGCGGCGTTGTCCAGCCGCATCCAGCGCAGCGTGTGCCCGGCAGAAATATTCTCACGCAAAAAAGCAAAGATGGCAGCAAAGTCCGCCTTGCGGTGCTCCCGCGTGCCATAAAGCACGTATGCATGCCACATATGTTCGCCAACGATCAGATGGCTCTTGCAGCCTGCAGCAAGCAGTTTTTCGTGCATGGCGCGCGCATCGTCCAGCATAATTTCATCCCCGCCCGCAAAGAGCAGCGACGGCGGCAGCCCCGTCACGTCGCCAAAGAGCGGGGAGACGAGCGGATCCTGAAAATTCTCTGCATACAGGCCCGCAAAAAAAGACAGCCGCTCTAGCGTCATCGTCGGATCAACCGCGCTGTTTTCCTGGTATGATTTTCCGCTTGCCGTCAAATCTGTCCACGGGGAGATGGACACGATTGCCGCCGGAAGGGGCATGCCAAGCTCCTTAAGCTTCATGCACAGGCAATACACGAGCCCTCCGCCTGCGCTTTCGCCACAGAGCGCAATTTCCTCCGGCAGCACCCCGCATCGCAGCAGGTATGCATACGCCGCCAATGCGTCCTCCAGCGCCGCCGGATAGCGCTGCTCCGGTGCCAGGCGGTACGCCGCGCCAAACACGCGCATACCGCAGTGCGCCGCCAACAAGCTGCCGATTCCTTTGACGTAGTCTATCCCGCCGCACGTATAGCCGCCGCCATGCAAATACAGCATGACGCCAGGCAAGCGCGTCTTGTCCGGCACGATCCAAACGCCTTCAAACCTTTCAAACCTGCGCAAGCGCATTTTCAGGCGTGTTTTCTCCGCAGCCGTCATCAGCTCGCCCACCACGTTTTGCGCCGCACGCGCCGGTTCCAAACCACCGCCCGTTAGAAGCGGTTTAAAGCGCGTCAACTGCTTGCGTAAAAATTTTTCAGAAAACGGCATCCTTTCTCCTTTTTTATACCCGTGGTTCGCCTTGCTCCTCCAGCGCGAGCACGGCCTGCGTATCGGCTCCCTGCAAGCGGACGATTTTTTCGGCAAGAATGCGCGCAAACGCGGATACGAGCGCGCCCATCACCGCCAAACCGGAAACGGTAGCGTCTGTGTTTTGCTCCGGGCAGAGCATCCCCTGCGCGGCATTCCGCGTCTGTTCCGTAAACAAAAGCGCAATCCTGCGGAACCGCTCGGCATAATCAGCGTATACCGCCTCTACCTGCTCCGAGGAAAGGTCGGCGGGTGTTAGCCGCTGTACATCGCGAATGCTCAGGCTTTGCTTGAGGGTAAAGATCATCAGCAAATAAGCCAAATGCACGCGGTAATAGCGTTTTTTTACCGGCGCGGGCATCAGGCGCAGGCGAACATAGTTGTTGATCGCCGCGGCCGAAATCAGCCGTTCCTTGGGCGATTCCGGCGCAGGCATAAAGCACAGCGCATCCGACAAAAACACGACCACCTGCTCCATATAAAGCCCGAAATCCGGAATTTCTTCCCAGCGGGGCAGGCGGTAGGAATGAATAAAATTTTCCCAGCGCACCAGCTTGTGCGCAATGAGTTCCATATCGTAAAGCATACTATATCTCTCTTTCTTTAATTTCATTATATACAATTCCCCTGGCAAACACAATTCCAAATCACAATTTCGCCCGATACGTACTTTTTCCCGGCCCGCTGCCTCTGTATCGCAAATGCCATAAGGCCATAAAGGACTATTCATGTTGATTCTCTAAATACAATAAAATGGCACTGGAACGGAAATTGTGCCAGCATAGGGAGGATTGAAAGCCGCTGTCCTTCATAACGGCGTTGGGAAAGCCCTTTCCCCCCACCGTTTTCGGAACGCGGATGGCGCGGGCACGCCTGTGGGCCGCCAAAGGCCTACCGCTGGGCTCTATGAAGACGCCCTGGCGCTCACAAAAGTGCCGGCGCTTTGTGCGGTGAAGCCTATCTAGGCTCTTTTTCGAAAGCCAGCTTTCCCCCTGCCCCCAAGCCATGGGAGAATGCCCATCTTTCGCATTGCCGCTCCCCTCGCCGTTGCAATCGCCATGGTACGTTTTGCCAGGGCAACCGGGCTTTTGCCAATTGCGCCGCCCCATCGCCGCGTTTTCAAAGGCCGCCCTCGCCCTACACTTTGGCATGGAAATCGATGAAACCGCGCATCCTGCCGAAAACGCCAAATAACTGCCCGACGAGCTTGGAGAGACAAACGATTCGCACAAAAAGAAAAACGCAACCGAATACTGCTTATGCCTCCGGTGCGTTCCGGATCGGCTAACGGCGCTTAAAAGCTCAAAAATGGCGGCACCGCCAGCGCCTTTGCTGCACGCCATAAAGCGGTGGACAAAACAAAGGAAGCAGCCTTTGCAGCTGCTTCCTGTGTTAATTGTTTTGATAGCAATCCGGCACGCCCGCAAAGGCGGAGCAGGGATTACTGCTGCTGCTGTGCATCCAGCGCCAGCACGACGCTGCCCGCATACGTCTCTTCAATAAACGCCTTTGTTTCTTCGCGGCTGAGGCACTCGCGCAGCGCCTCTACCCACGGGGCGTTCTCGTTGCCTTCCTTGACGCAGACATAGTTGACGCGCTCGTCATAGCCTTCGGATTCGCTGCTCTCGCAGGCGACGGTATCCGTCAGCACGGACAGGCCGGCGTCCAGCGCATAGTTGCCGTTGATGACGGCAAGGTCAAAATCGGCAAGCATGCGCGGCAGCTGCGCGGCTTCGACTTCGACGATCTCCAGGTTCTTGGGGTTATCGATAATGTCCAGCTTGCTGGCGGTCACGCCCGCTTCCGGATCCAGCGTGATCAGGCCGATTTCCTGCAGCAACGCAAGCGCGCGGTATTCGTTGGACGTATCGTTGGGCACGCCGATCACGGCGCCGTCCGGCAGCGTATCGAGGCTATCGCACTTGCCCTTGAAAACGCCCATGGGCTCAAAGTGCACCGGGATGGCGGTAACAAGATGCGTACCGTTTTCGCTGTTGAACGTGTTAAGATAGGCGACATGCTGGAAATAGTTGCCGTCCATCTCGCCCGATTCCACAACCTGGTTAGGCAGCACATAATCGTTAAACGTGCGGATATCCAGCTCGTAGCCCAACTCCTCC
The DNA here is from genome assembly GCA_018715585.1 of Candidatus Aphodomonas merdavium. GTDB lineage: Bacteria > Bacillota > Clostridia > Christensenellales > Aristaeellaceae > Aphodomonas > Aphodomonas merdavium. Next base: position 2,840 of record DVLH01000047.1, on the reverse strand, counting down.
ATGAAGGGGGCGACGAATTCCAGGATAACCACATGCGGCACGGGGGTCGCCGCGATGGTAACCGTCTCCAGCGCGAACGCGCTGGCAGCGCACAGCGCCAACGTCAGGCACAGGGCAATAGCAAGCAATTTCTTCATGGTTCCATCCTCCTTGATTTCAATTGAGTTGGATTCGGGCGATTATGTCAGCGAAGCCTATGGTCAAGTGCAACCGACAGCTTCGTTCCGACCAGTTGGATGCCCTGCACCATCACCACCATGATGACGATGCACAGCAGCATGATCTCCGTGTCAAAGCGGTAATAGCCGTAGTTGATAGCGATGGCCCCTAGGCCGCCGCCGCCAATCGACCCGGCCATGGCCGAATAGCCCAGCACGTTCGTGGTGACGATGGCCGCGCCGGAGATGAGCGATGGCAACGCCTCGGGCAGGAGCACCTTGCGGACGATCTGCATGGGCGTTGCGCCCATCGCCTGCGCCGCCTCAATCACACCGCCGTCCACCTCTGCCAGGGCCGACTCAACCATGCGGCTGATGAACGGGAAAGCCGCAATCGTCAGCGGCACAATCGTCGCCACGGAGCCGTAGCTCTTGCCGATAAGCAGGCGCGTAAAGGGAATGACGAAAATCATCAGAATCAAAAACGGTACAGAGCGCAGGATGTTGACGATCACCCCGAGCGCGTTGTTGAGCGCGGGCGCCTGGCGGATGCCGTCCTTGCGCGTAATCAGCAGCACAACCCCCAGCGGCAGGCCGATCACATAGCCCAGCAGCGTGGACAGCAGCGTCATATACAGCGTCTCATAGATTCCCGTGCCGATTTCAACGAGTAGCTTCGCCGTCATGGCTGATTTCAACCTCCTCTACCGTCAATTGCCGCTGGCGCAAATAGCGGATGGCGCGCTGCGCGTCGTCCTCGCTGTCGGGCATGCGCAGGATCATCTCGCCGATGCTCCGCCCGCGAATGCGCTTAATCTCCGCCTGCAGGATGCTCACCGGCACGCCCAGCTCCAGCACCATCTCCGAAACGACCGGCTCGGCATACATGCCCCCGTCAAAGACGATGCGGATGCACTGCCCGCTCTGTCCCCGGCTTCCCTCGGGAATGCCGAACAGGCGGCGCGCGGCAGGTGTGCGCGGGTTGGTAAAGATCTCGGCCACATCGCCTTTTTCGGCAATCCGCCCGTCGCTGATGATTGCCACCTGCGTGCAGATCTGGCGGATGACCTGCATTTCATGCGTGATGACGACAATGGTGATGCCCAGCTCGCGGTTCAGCTTTTGCAGCAGTTCGAGGATGGATTTCGTCGTCATCGGGTCCAGCGCGCTCGTCGCCTCGTCGCAAAGCAGCACGCTCGGGTTCGTCGCAAGCGTCCGGGCAATGGCCACGCGCTGCTTTTGCCCGCCCGAAAGCTGCGCCGGATAAGCGGATGCCTTATCCGACAAGCCGACAATCTCCAGCAGCTCCTTCACGCGCTTGCGCGCCGCACCGCGCGCCACGCCGGAAATCTCCATCGGAAAGAGGATGTTTTTTTCCACCGTGGACTGCATCAGCAGGTTGAACTGCTGAAAGATCATGCCCACCTGGCGGCGCAGGCGAAGCAGGTCCTTTTCGTTAGCGGCCAAAATGTCCTCGCCGCCGATGAGGATACGCCCATCCGTCGGGCGTTCCAAGCGGTTGACACAGCGGATGAGCGTCGATTTGCCCGCACCGCTCATGCCGATCACGCCATAGATATCGCCCTGGCGGATTGTCAAATCAATCCCATCGAGTGCGACGACCTCGCCGTGCGATGTCGGGAACGTCTTTCGCACGTTCTGAATGTCGATCATCACGGGCAGCGCTTCGCGCGGGGAACGGCTTTCCATGGTCCTGTTCACTCTCCTTTTGCGCCTGCGCGCCCTGCGCGCGGTGCGGGCCGGCGCACCTGTAGGCGCCATGACCCTTCTTCCCTTCATCCTTTGCAGAAACGAAAAAAACCGTTCCGCGCGTTTGCGGAACGGCTAAAGCTTGCTAAACTAAGCTTCAGTCAACGCAGCACAAACAGCGCGCGGGAAACGGCCGCACGCATCGACATACCCATGGCACAATGGAACATCTGTGCGAGCCTCCTTCCGGCGCAATTGCGCATACAAACTGAATATGGGCGAATTATAATCCATTCCTCGCGCGTTGTCAAGCCTCTTTTTTCCCAAGAACCGGCACATCCCCAATCTACCGTGCACGCAAGCAAAAAGCGCCCCGCAGCGGGAGCGCTTTGCTTGCGATTGACCGCCCGCAGCCGGGCGGGGATCGTTTTTCTTACGCCGTCTTGACCGGCATCGTGATGCACCCTGCTGGGCATTTTTCCGCACATGCGCCGCAGCGCGTGCACTTTTCCGGATCGATCATGGCATAGCCGTTGACGACGTGAATGGCGTCGTATTTGCACTGCTTCTCGCACAGCTTGCAGGCGATGCACGCCTTCATGCACATCTCGCGCGCAATGCGGCCCGTTTCGCTGTTGCGGCAGCGAACGACGACCGTGCTATGCAGCGGCAGCAGTTTGATAACGCCGCGCGGGCAAGTCTTTTCACAAGCGCCGCAAGCCGTACATTTTGTTTCGTCGATATGCGCAATGCCGTTGTGAATGGAAATTGCGCCAAACTTGCACGCGCGCTCGCAATCGCCCAGGCCCACGCAGGCATAAGGGCAAAGCTTCGGGCCGCCCGCCATCGACGCCGCCGTGCGGCAGCTGGTAGCGCCCACATATTCGTACTTGTCCTTGACGACGCCTTTTTCACCTTGGCAAAGCACCTTGGCTACCTTGGGCGCCGATACGTTCGCGCTAACCCCCATGA
>DVLH01000046.1 GCA_018715585.1 Candidatus Aphodomonas merdavium | reverse complement strand
AAAATTTTATTTTAGCGGGAACAAAGTTCCCGATTGCCCCGTTATATGGATGAGATGGACAAAAGCGCGCAACGCGGTTTCCCCTCCCGCAAGCGCCAGAGTATCCCCCCTGAACAAGGGGGCTTTTCTTTTTTACCTTCTCGCCCGGGAAAAAGGAGGCATGGCCGCTTTTTTCCGGGGCTTTTCTTTTTTGTCCACATCCCGTATAATGACAATATTGGCAATGAATTGTTGAAAGGAGAACGTATCATGTCCTCACCGCTTAATCCGTCGGAACAGCTGCATATGGCCGTGGAAATGGAGTGCCGCGGGCAGGGGCTTTACCTGCGCGCGCAGCGCCTGACGGACGATGCAAAGCTCCACGCGCTGCTGGGTGATTTGGCCAAGGAAGAAGCCATTCACTATGAGCTTTTTTCGGCAATGCTGGAGGAGATGGACGAACCCGTTACCAGCGAGGAGCGCATCCAGCTGGCACAGGCGATGGCGGGCGATGCGTTTTATCCCGGCGGGCTGATGCAGCTGAGCGCCGAGGGCGGCCTTGCCTCGCGCGATGCGATGCTTCAGGCCGCCATCCGTGCCGAGGAGGATTCCATCGCCTACTATACGAACCTGCTTGCAAAGCTTGCAGGCAAAGCTGCCGAAACCGTGCGCCGCATCCTCCAGGAGGAGGAAGGGCATTTGCGCACGCTGCGCGCATGGCTGCAAGCACCGCACGGAGAAGACGGCATGTAAGCGCTCTTTTTGTTCCCGTGGATTGAGAGGTAGCACATGCGATCAAAAAAGCTTTTGGCCTGCGCTGCCGCACTGGCGTTTTGTGCGCTCTGTTCGGCGGCGTTTGCTTATCCGATGACCCCTTCGGATGTGCACTATATTCCGCCGACGCCCTCGCCGGTCCCGACGGCGACGCCCGCGCCGGGGCCGACCAGCCCGCCGCCGCAGGCGCCCGCGGTGCTTGCACCCGTGCCGGAAGCAGATCCGGAACAGCTGGGGATTCGCTCCAGCGTCATAGGCGATGCATCGTATGACCTGGCCATGCCTGCGCAGGATGGCTATTCGGCGCTGCCGGGTGTGCTGACGTTCCGGGGCGGGCCATACCGGCAAAATGCCGCCTACGGATATGCCACCGCGCCGGAGCATACGCTGGAGATCCTTTGGCAGAAGAACATCGGCGGGCTGGATAACTGGGGCGGCGTGGGCTGGAACGGGCAGGCGGCGGTTGTGCAATGGCCGGATGCCCTGCGCGGGCAGATGAACCTCTACGACGAAAAAAAGGCAAAAGAAGGGCTTGTCGAGGTCATATACGGCACGCTCGACGGGCATATCTACTTCCTGGATTTGGATGACGGCAGCGCTACGCGCGACGCCATCGATATCGGCTTTCCCATCAAAGGGAGCGTCAGCGTGGACCCGCGCGGCGTCCCGCTGCTCTATTGCGGCCAGGGCATCTCGAAGCTTTCCAACAAAAGCGGGAAAATAGGCTTCCGCATATTTAGCCTGCTGACGGGGGAAACGCTGCTTTTCGCCAACGGCCTGGATGACGATGCATATCGCTCGCACGGCGCGTTCGATTCCGTGGCGCTGGTGGATCCCTCGAGCGATACGCTCATCGAATGCGGCGAGAATGGCATGCTCTATACGTTCCGCCTGCATACAGACTACGACGCGCAGGCAGGCACGCTCTCCATCGATCCCGAGCGCGCCGTGCTGCGCTACAAAAACGGGACGACCGTCGGCATTGAAAACAGCGTGGCCGTCTACGACTATTATGCCTATTTTGCCGACAACGGAGGCTTTTTGCTGTGTGTGGATGTCAACACCCTTTCCGTCGTGTGGGCTGCGGACGTTACGGACGATACGGACGCCACCGTCGCGCTCGACCCGCGCCCGGATGGCCGCGTGCTGCTGTATACGGGCTGCGAGGTGGACAAGCAGAAAACGGGAGGGCGCGCGTACCTGCGCTGCTTTGACGCGCTGACGGGCGAAAAGCTGTGGGAATATAGCGAGGTTTGCGAATACGACGAGGACGTCAACGGCGGGCTGCTGGGCTCCCCGCTGGTGGGGACGGGCCCGCTGGACGGCATGGTATTTTTCCATCTGGCCAAAGTGTATGAGGGCGGCGGCGCGCTGCTGGCGTTTGACAAGGACACGGGCGAGCTGCTCTACCGCCAGCATTTGCCGCGCTATGGGTGGAGTTCGCCTGTTGCCATTTATGGCGCCGAAGGCGAGGCGCACATAATCCTCGGCGATTCCGGCGGCGTGCTGCGGCTGATCGACCCTTTCAGCGGCGAAACCCTCTCCACGCTCGAGCTGGAAGGAAACATCGAGGGTTCCCCTGTTGTGTTTGGCGATAAACTGGTGATCGGCACGCGGGGACGGTACATTTACGGCGTAGCCATCCGGTAACCGTTCCTTCTCTTTTATCATAGGCAAAAACGGGAGCGGCCGTCAGGCCGCTCTTCAACTGTCAAAAAACGCTCCAGGCAGTTCGGAAGGCGGCTGCCCTCCCAATCCAAGCCGAATCCAGCGACATGAGGGCGGCCGTCAGGCCGCTCGTTACGGCGGCGCCGGACGCCTCTCCCCATCGGGAGAGGATTTCTCTTTCCCTGCAGCCAAACAGCGTTTTTTTGATGCGCTGCCCTGCCAGCGGAGGAGGGTATGTGCCAAAAGCGTTTCAATGCGCGCATCCGGCGGCGAAAACCGGTGAAGGCAGCAAACGACGGGAGCTGCCGGGCCCCGCTTGCAAGCGGGCCCGCTCTTCGGTGCGAAAGGGAAAGCGCAAAGCGGGAACATTCCAACGCCGAAGCGCGGAGAGAACGGGCGCCGTCCGTGAAAAACCCCCTGTACGCCGCGGCGCACAGGGGGAGGAATCAACCGTTTTTATGGCTGTGGGATCATTCCCAGAGCGCTACGCCGAAAAGGCCGTAAAGTGCGATGTTATCCGGCGCATCGCCTGATTGCGACAAGTTGCGGGCGTAGGCATAGTCCTGTCCCCAGATGCGGAAGATGCAGCAGCTGTCCGTGGCAAGCTCGAGACAGTAAGCACCGGAAGGGGTTTCCAGCTGCAAATACGCTCCAAAGGGACAGCCGGCCATGGTGGTACCGCGGCTTTCCGTGCTGCTGAGCATGGCGGCGAGCTGCTGGAGGGATGCGGCATCCGTCAGCGTGCGCTCATAGAAACGGCCGGTGTCCGGGTCTGCCAGGATTAGGCTGGCGCGGGAAAGGGAGGAAAGCGCGGCGGGCGAAAACGCCTGCCAATCCTCCGGCAGCGGCAGCCATGCCGCCGCGCCGCGAAGCCCGACCAGGCACGAAACATCGTCTGCGGCGATAAGGGGAAGCGTTTCCCCCGCCTCAAGCAGCCCCACGCGCACACCCGTCAGCAATGGATGCGCATATGCGGGCGTCGTCTCCTCCACGGCGTAATACGCCGGGTTGATCAGCACATATTCCGAGCGGACCCAGACGGGGTCTGCGCCGTCGCTGTAATAGGCGTTGATCCACTCGCCGCTGCGCTCCCAGGTAAGGAAAGTATCGCCGTTATAGAACGTATAGACGACCTGCGCGCCGTCCTGCGGCGCGGCGCGGCCCGTCAGGCTTTCGCACATCGTAACGGCGGGAAGCGCCGCGATACCGGAAAAATCCTGGAACGATTCGTTGACCCCCTTGGGCGGGAGGATTTGCGCGCTTGCGCAGGATGCTGCGCACAGCAAAACGAGCAGCAGGATCCAACGTTTTTTCATCGTGCATTCTCCTTTGTTTTGTCGGGGTGGGTTTTTATGCGCCGGCAAATGCTTCGCGCAGCGCGTCGATCTGCGCCAGCACGCTCTGCGGCGCCGCGCCGCCCTGCGACGTGCGCCGTGCCACGCAGGCTTCCAGGCTGGTTTCCGCATAGACGTCTTCCTGGAAAAGTTCGCTCATGCGCCGGTATTCCTCCAGCGGCAGCGTCTCGAGCGTGACGCCCTTTTCAATGCACAGCCGAACGAGCTGGCCGGCGATCTTGTACGCCGAGCGGAAGGGCATGCCGCGCTTTGTCAAATAGTCCGCCAGGTCCGTGGCGCCCATGAACCCGTTTTCCGCCGCATGGCGCATGGCATCGGGGTGCACCGTCCATGTGGAGACCATCGGTGCAAGCACATCCAGGCAAGCTTCCACCGTATCGGCGGCGTCAAAGACGGCTTCCTTGTCCTCCTGCATGTCCTTGTCGTATGCGAGCGGGAGGCCCTTGAGCATGGTAAGCGTGTTCATCAGCGCGCCATAGACGCGGCCTGTTTTGCCGCGCGCCAGCTCGGCCATGTCGGAGTTCTTTTTTTGTGGCATGATGCTCGAGCCCGTCGTAAACGCATCGTCCAGCGTGACGAAGTGGAACTCCCACGAGCTCCACAAAAGGATTTCCTCCGAGAGGCGGGAGAGGTGCATCATCAGGATGGACCAGGCCGCCAGCAGCTCTAAGCAAAAATCGCGGTCGCTCACGGCGTCGATGCTGTTGAGGCACGGCCCGTCAAAGCCGAGCAGGCGCGCCGTCATCTCCCTGTCAATGGGGTAGGTGGTGCCGGCCAGCGCGCACGCGCCCAGGGGCGAGCGGTTCATGCGCTTTGCCGCGTCGCGCATGCGCCCGATATCGCGCAGGAGCATGTTGCAGTAGGCCAGCAGGTGGTGGCCGAACGTGATGGGCTGCGCGCGCTGGAGGTGGGTGTATCCGGGCATGATTGTGCTGGCGTGGGCCTGCGCCTGCGCAAGCAGCGCTTCGCCCAGCGCGCGGGTTTTTTCGCACAGCGTTTGCGTGCGCTCGCGCAGGTACATTCGCAGGTCGGTTGCGACCTGGTCGTTGCGGCTGCGG
>DVLH01000045.1 GCA_018715585.1 Candidatus Aphodomonas merdavium | reverse complement strand
TCCCGTGCAAAGCGCGGAGATTAAAAAACGCAGGCGAAAGCCGCTTTCTCCCAAAGAGCCTGCGGTCTTGTTGGAAGCCAAAGGGATCAATCACGTGCCGGCCGTTAAGAAAAGCGTTGCTGATGCGCGATGGATTGCAAACGGCCTGTCTGTATCGCGGGGCAGCAGCAGGATGCGCTGCAAAAAGGGGCGCCGGAAAGCCCTCGGCAGGATGGAGGCGGAGCGGGCCAACAAGGGGAAGGAGAGCAAGGGGAAGCGGGCGGTTAAGGGGATGCTGGCAAAACGGGAGGAAAGGAAAAAGGGGGCTATGGAACCCGCCGGGCGCCGCGGGGAGAAAGCCAAGGATGGGATAGCAGGCGAGGCGAGCGGGGAAAAGGATTGCCGGCAGCAAAGAACAGGCGCGGTGCCCCGGACGATGGCTGAAAAATGAAAACCCCCGGCTTGGCCGGGGCATTATTGCTGTATCATAAAACCAGATTCCTTTAAGCGCGCTGTGCCTGCATGGCACCGCCGCCTGTCCCGGACGTGGATTGTATCCAAGCGCAGGCGGAACTGCGCGCCTGCCGGGCGCTGTGGCCTTGCCTAGCGGTTGCCAGCAAAAATAATAAAGGGCCGCTTTCCGCGGCCTCACAAGCGCAAAGCGTTTTTTACCATACTCCCAAATGCTCCAGGAGGATTCTGCAGCCGATGAGGATCAGGATTATGCCGCCTGCAAGCTCCGCCTTGCCTTTAAAGCGCAGGCCAAACGCGTTGCCAACCTTTACGCCGGCCGCGCTGAGCAGAAATGTCATCGTCCCGATGAGCAACACGGCCAGGACGATGTTCACGGCCAGAAAGGCGAACGTGATGCCGACGGCGAGCGCGTCGATGCTTGTGGCAACAGCCAGAACGAACATCGTCCCAAACGCAAGCGAGGCATTGGGAGGGTCGTCCTCCCCGCGCGAGAGGGCTTCACGAATCATATTGGCGCCGATGAGCGCCAGCAACGCAAAGGCAACCCAATGGTCGATTGCCGTGATGTAGCGCTCAAAGCGCGTTCCAAGCAGCCAGCCTACAAGCGGCATCAACGCTTGAAAAGCGCCGAACCATAGGCCGACGATTGCCATGCGCGAGAGCGTCGCCCGTTCCATCGCCAGCCCTTTGCAGACGGAGACGGCAAAGGCGTCCATGGAGAGGCCCACGGCCAACAGAAGCAGGGAAAAAATATCCATTCGATCACCTAAACCTTATTTAACGGTACTTGCTACGGTACGCTTAGAGCCAGTTTGTAGCCTCGTCCAGCAGCCCCAGATCCCAAAGCAGGCGGCTTAACACATATTTATCGCGGATTTCCTGGCTGGCTACGAGCGCATCCACAACGCTTTCGTGGTCCTGCCCGATTTCTTCTGCCGAGCAGGGGCCGCCGACAGCCCGCATGACGCGAAGCGCATCATCATAGTGCGGGATTTCTTTGCTGATGATCTGCTGAATCTCGTCCCAGTGTACGGCAATGCGCGCAATGCGCGACTGATAACGGGTGAAATCATGCTTCCCCTCGCGCGCCTCGGCTGCAATCACTTGTTCCGCTGCTGGGCCGAAAACACGGCGGACATTTGCCTCCCAGGCGGGGCGGTCGAACGCCTGCACGGTTTTGACGGCACGGTCGAAATCGGGCTGGAGGCCGCGGATGTGTTCATAGAGCTTGAGCGAGAGCAGTGTGCCGACGCCCGTTTGAATGCCATGCAGGTCATCCGGAACGCCATGACGTGCAACGGCGCGCATGTCCCACACATGGCTAAGATAATGTTCCAGCCCGCTGGAAGGGCGGGAAACGTGCACAAACGTAACGGCAACGCCTGAGAGGATGATTCCTTCCATCAGTTGACGCACGGCTTTTTCCTCGCGGCGGCCGACGCCCCCGGCGGCATCCCAGGCAAGCTTTGCCGCGCGGAGCATCAGCGCGTTGGCTTCCGGGCAATAGTATTCTTCGTTGATGATCTGCGAAAGGTGCCATTCGCCCAGGCTGACGCATTTGGCGAGCATATCGCCCACACCGGCCTGCAACATGCGCATCGGTGCGTTGCGGAGGATATCCGTATCGCACACGAGCGCCACCGGGCAACGGCAATACACGCTGGTCTTTAGCCCGCCCCAGAGCATCGAGGCTGAATCGCTCAGATAGCCATCCATGGATGGGGCGGTGGTGACGGTCACTTGCGGCTTGGCCGCAGCATGGCAGACGACCTTGCACAGGTCATTGACAACGCCGCTCCCCACGGCGAGCAGCCCGTCATATCCGCCCTTGCAGAGCGCAAGCGTAATGGCGCCAACGTTTTGTTCGTCCGGTTCGGGATGGGACTGCCCGAGAAGACAAACACCGTGTGCAATGCCTGCATCTTGCAGGACGGTTTGGACAGCGTCTCCCGCCGCTGCCATTGTGTTGGGATCCGCCACCAGCAGCGGATTGCGGACTTTGGCCGCAGCAAGCGCCTGCGGGAGATTGCCCAGCGCGCCGGGACCAAGGAAAACTTTTTGAAGCGGTGAAACATCATGATGTTTTCCGCAGGCGCAATCAAACCCCTGCGGCCGCATCAGCTCCTCAAGCGGGAGTGTAGAAAATGGCTGGCACTGCATGAGAGAAAATCACATTCCTTTCTGAATGGGCGCTTGCACAAAAAAGGAAAAGACGTCCAAGAACTGCATGGTACCATTGATGGGACAAACTGTCAATCGATTTGCACGCCGCTTGCGGACATATGCGTGCTATGTTATAATGATCACGGGATGTAATTGAGGGGATGGAAAGCGCCGCCGTTTGCGGGAGCACCTGCCGGGAGACGGAGGCCGCCGGATAATGCGGGATGGAGGCAAAAGATGAAAAAGGCAAAAATGCAGCTTGCGCTGGATGAGCTGGGGCTGGATGCGGCGCTTGCGTTGGCGGAACAGGTCCGCTCATATGTGGATATCATCGAGGCTGGCACGCCGCTGCTGCTGCGCGAAGGAATGCGCGCCGTGCAGGCGCTGCGCAATGCATTCCCTGAAAAAGAAATCCTGGCGGATGTGAAGATCATGGACGCGGGCGAGTATGAGGCGTCCATTGCGTTCGAGGCGGGTGCAGACTACTGTACGGTGCTGGGCTGTACGGACTTGATTACGATTGGCGGATGCCTGCAAGCGGCACAAAAATATGACCGGCACGTGTTTGTGGATATGATCTGCGTGGATGATTTGGCTGGCCGCGTGCGGCGGCTGGAGGCGATTGGCGCCGATTGCATCGCGGCCCATACGGGGACGGACCGGCAGGCAGGCGGGGGAACGCCGCTGGAAGATTTGCGCATGCTTAAGGCATCGGTGCGCAGGGCGCAACTATCGGTTGCCGGTGGGATTAAGGCGGAAACCGTTCAGGAATACATCGAGGCGGGCGCGGACGTGATCGTTGTAGGAGGCGGCATTTGCCGGGCCGCTGATCCGGTGGCGGCGGCTAAGGCCATCTGGGAAAAGCTTCAGGAGGATGCGGGATGACATGTTGCACACAGCTTTTGACGGTTGTGGCTGAACTTTCCCGCGCAGCCCAGCAGGTGGACGGAGCACAAGTGGAGGCGCTTGCGGAGGAAATTCTGCGTGCCAAGCGCGTGTTTGTTGCGGGCGCCGGACGGTCAGGATTGTGCGTGCGCGCGTTTGCAAACCGGTTGATGCATTTGGGAATTTGCGTGTATGTTGTGGGCGAGACGGTGACACCGCCCCTTACCAAAGACGATTTGCTGTTGATTGGCTCCGGTTCCGGTAAGACGTCCGGCCTTGTGGTGCTTGCCGAAAAAGCGGCCGCGATTGGCGCGCACCTTGCGACGGTAACGCTTGCACCGCAAAACCCAATCGGGGCGCTTTGCCGGGTGAAAGTGGTGTTGCCGGGTACGACAAGGTTGCTTGCAGACGAAGCGCGGCCGGGGGTTTCCACCCAGCCGATGGGTTCGCTCTTTGAGCAACTGAGCTTTCTCGTGTACGATGCGCTTGTGTTGCGCTTGATGGAAATAACGGGCAAAAAGCCGGAGGACCTTGTCTGCCGGCATGGAAATCTGGAATAAAACAAACGAAAGGGAGATGGTTCCATGGCAACGACCCCACATATCGATGCAATGCCAGGCGATTTTGCTAAAACGGTCCTTATGCCGGGCGACCCGCTGCGCTCGGAGCATATTGCAAAGACCTACCTAAAGGATGCAAAGCTCGTCAACAATGTGCGCGGCGTTCAGGGATACACGGGGCTTTATAACGGCAAGCGCGTTTCGGTGATGGCCAGCGGTATGGGCATGCCGGCCATCGGCATTTATTCCTATGAGCTTTTCCATTATTTTCAGGTGGAGAACATCATCCGCATCGGCACATGCGGCGGTCTGTCCTCTTCGCTGGATGTGCGCGACCTATGTGCGGCGATGAGCAGCTTTACCACGAGCTCCTATGCCCATAAATTCGGCTTTGCCGGGACGATTGCGCCAACGGCGAGCTATTCGCTGTTGCGCGCGGCTGATGAGGCGGCCAAACGGATGCAGATCAAGCTGCACATCGGCACATTCCTCTGCTCGGACATTTTCTACGGTGAGGACGAAAAATCGCTGGAGGCAGCGCAAAAGTTGGGCGTGCTGGCAGTGGAGATGGAATCGGCCGCGCTGTATCTCAACGCGATGGAAGCGGGCAAAAATGCGCTGTGCCTGTGCACGGTGTCGGATATGCCCGGCAATGAGCTGACGCCTCAGGAACGCCAGAAATCTCTGGACGAAATGTTCCGCCTGGCGCTGGAGATTGCATGAAGCAGCTTGTCGTGATTGACGGACAAGGCGGCGGCATGGGCAAACAGCTGATTGCTGCGATCAAAGCGGCACACCCGCAGTTTTCAATCACGGCGGTGGGCACGAACGCCATTGCGACCGCAGCGATGATCAAGGCGGGCGCGGATAAGGCGGCGACGGGCAGCAACGCTGTCGTTGTTGCGTGCCGCACGGCCGATGTGATCGTCGGTCCGGTCGGCATTGTTATTGCCGATGCGCTCATGGGCGAGATGACGCAGGAAATGGCGGCCGCCGTGGGCCGCAGCCCGGCGCGCAAGCTGTTGCTGCCCTTTAACGCGTGCGGCTGCGTGGTGGTGGGCGCGCAGGAGCTCAGCCTGGGCGCGCTCGTGCGGCAAACGGTTGCGCTGCTGGATGAAATGGGTTGACAGATATACGGTGATGCGCTATAATGGCGCGCGGCGTAAAAGGCGGGCCCGAGCCCGCTTGCGGATAGGCCGAAGCCGTCCGCCTTGCGACGGTTGCAGCGAGGCAAACCTTCGCTAATGGTTGAAAGGAAGAGAAATCATAGAGCGCCATGAAGGCGTGTGCCCTGGGCAACAGGGTGCACGCCTTATTTTTGCTTAATGGAGGGTTACGGGTATGAGGAAAAAGTCGGTCGTGAAGCTGGTTGTGGCAGCGCTGTGCCTGGCGTTATGCCTGATATTGCCGTTTATAACGGGGCAAATTCGAGAAATCGGCAACATGCTTTGCCCCATGCATCTGCCTGTGCTGCTGTGCGGGTTCTTGTGCGGATGGCCGTATGGGCTGGCCATTGGATTTATTGCGCCTTTGCTGCGTTCGGTGCTCTTTGGTATGCCGCCGCTGTTTCCAACGGCGCTGGCAATGGCGTTTGAACTGGCGGGGTACGGCTTTTTTTCCGGTTTCCTTTTTGCCCGCGCAAAGCAGGGCATGGTGCAGCTTTACGCGGTGCTGGTGGTGGCGATGCTTGCGGGCCGTGCCGTATGGGGCCTCGCCCAGCTTGTGCTGCTGGGCCTGTCGGGAAGCACTTTTACGCTGGCAATGTTCGTCACGGGAGCGTTTTCATCGGCAGTTCCGGGCATCCTTGCGCAGCTCGTGCTCGTTCCGCTGCTGGTGACGGCGGTGCGCAAGGCGAAGGTGATGGCATAGAAAAAAGACAATTTACGCCTTTTTCTGCGTGCGGGCAAAAACCCTTTGACATAGGCATGGCTTGGCGCTATACTGCGCAGTATAGGGACCGGGTGACCGGCCGGTGTGAATTTGCGCAAGCGCGCATGAACAGGAGAGCGTATGCGGGCACCTCGCGATAGCGTTCATGCCAACGGCATTACCGAGGGCGTCATTTGGAAGCAGCTTTTACGCTTCTTTTTCCCCATTGTTTTGGGGACATTTTTCCAGCAGCTTTACAACACGGTTGACGCCATCGTTGTGGGCAACTATGTAGGCAAACAGGCATTGGCTGCTGTCGGCGGCACGACGGCAAACCTCATCAACCTGCTGGTCGGCTTTTTTGTCGGCCTTGCAAGCGGCGCGACCGTCATCATTTCCCAGCATTATGGGGCGCAGGACGAGGAAGGCGTGCGGCGCGGCGTGCATACGTCCGTATCGTTGGCGCTGCTGGGCGGCGTGGGCCTGTCCGTGATCGGGTATGCCCTGACGCCGGCGGGGCTCAAGCTCATGAACACGCCAGCGGAAATCATGCCTGATGCGCAGGTCTATATGCGCATATACTTCGTGGGCGTTGTATTTGTGCTGATTTATAATATTGGTTCCGGTATCCTTCGTGCCATTGGCGATTCGCGCAGGCCGCTATATGTGCTCATCGTCTGCTGCCTATCGAACGTTGTGCTGGATCTGCTCT
>DVLH01000044.1 GCA_018715585.1 Candidatus Aphodomonas merdavium | reverse complement strand
AAGATGATCAACAAGATCATTGCCGACTGTGGCGGCGTCAAGATCGATATCGAGGACGACGGCCGTGTGTACATTGCCACGCCGGACGACGCCATGGCCCAGAAGGCGCGGCGCACCATCGAAGGCATCGCCAAGGATGTCGAGGTGGGCGACGTGTTTACCGGCAAGGTGGCGCGCATTATGAGCTTTGGCGTGTTCGTCGAATTTGCTCCCGGCAAGGACGGCATGATCCACATTTCCAAGCTTTCCAACGAGCGCGTGGAAAAATGCGAGGATGTCGTCAAGATCGGCGACGAGCTGGAAGTCCGCGTGGCGGAAATCGACAGCCAGGGCCGCATCAACCTCGTGCGCAACGACATCGTCTACGACAACAACGAACCCGTGCGCCGTCCGCCGATGGGCGCGCGCGGCGGCCGTCCGCCCGTGCGCAGGCCGCGCGGCGACCGCTAAGCCCCCGTCCGCCGCCCTGCGCGCAACGCAGGCGTATCGGAGAAGAAATAATGAAGAGATAGGCGCTTGCCGCCTTGCCCGGCGGCAGGCGCACAAAGGTGCCGCTTCTGCGGTGCGAGGGCAAAACAAGGGAAGAATCCCGCAGCGGGGGAATCCCAAACGGGATTCATCCCGCTTTTATCTTATTATGGAAGCGTGCGGCGGCTGCACCGCTAATCGCTGTAAAAGGAGTTCCCGCTGATGCTCACCCAATTTACGCTGGGGAACGGTCTTCGCGTGGTAGCGGAGCCGCTGCCGCATTTCCGCTCGCTCTGCGTCGGCCTGTGGGTCGGCGCCGGATCCATGTACGAGGAGCCGCAAGAAGGCGGCCTTTCCCACTTTATTGAGCATATGCTCTTTAAAGGCACGCAAAAGCGGACAGCCAAGCAAATCGCCGAAGAAATGGACGCCATTGGTGGACAGCTCAATGCGTTTACGTCCAAGGAATGTACCTGCTTCTATGCCAAGGTAACGGGGGAAAAGCTTTCCGTGGCGCTGGATGTTCTCTCCGATATGCTTCTGGATGCGTCTTTCGACGCTGGAGAGCTGGAAAAAGAGCGCAGCGTCATTTTGGAAGAAATTGCGATGACGGAGGACTCCCCGGAGGATCTGGCGCACGAGCTGTTGGGCGGCGCCGCGCTGGACGGCAATCCGCTGGCACGGCCCATCCTGGGTACGCAGGCGCTGATTGCGTCCTACACGCGCGAGGATTTGCTGCGCTTTGAAAAGGCGCATTATACGCCTGCGAACACGGTGTTGGCCGTTTCGGGTAGTTTTGACCCGGCGGAGCTTCGGGAACTTGCGGAGGCCTATTTGGGCGCATGGCCCGCGCAAACGCCGCCGCAGACGCCCCAATGGGGCGAAACGTTCGTGCCCGCATTGGTGCGGCGCGAAAAGGATATCGAGCAGAACCACCTGTGCTTTGCCTTTCCGGGCATTCCGATGGGGCACGACGACAACTACCCGCTCAGCGTGCTCAACAACCTTTTTGGCGGCGGCATGAGTTCCCGCCTTTTCCAGCGCGTGCGGGAAGAAAGCGGCTTGGCCTATACCGTATACAGCTTGCCTTCCTCGTTCCCGGGCTGCGGGCTGATGACGCTTTACGCCGGCACAAACGAGCAGCATGCGCCTGCGGTTGCGCGCCTGATCCGCGAGGAAACGCAGCGCCTGCTGCGGGACGGCATCAGCCGGGATGAGTTTACAAAGGCGCAGGAACAGCTGCGCGGCGGCTTTATTCTCGCACAGGATAGCGTGTCCTCTCACATGAGCGCCATCGGCCGGGGACAGCTGCTGCTGCCGCGCATCCTCAGCGAGGAAGAGGTGCTTGAGAAGATTTCCGCCGTTACGATGGAAGATGTGATGCGCGTTGCACAGCGCATTTTTTCCTCTCCCAACGCCGCGGCGGCCGTCGGCAGGAATGTCGGCGCATTGCAGGAGGAGACATTGCTATGGAGCTGACGGGGGATAAGCTGGACAGGATTTTCACCATGCAGCAAGCGCTGAACGACGATATTATCGCAAGGCGCGGCCTGCAGGGCATCTCCGACGAGGAGTGGATTCAAAAGCATATGTTGGCCATGCTCTCGGAGATGGCCGAGGTGCTCGATGAAGTCAACTTTAAGTGGTGGAAAAACAAAAAGCCGATTGACCGCGACGCGCTGTGCGAAGAACTGGTAGACGTGCTGCACTTCTATGTCAGCATGTGCCTTCGCGCGGGGATGGACGGCGAAGCGCTCTACCGGCGCTACTGCGCCAAGAACGAGGAGAACTTCCGCCGGCAGCAGGGGACTTCCGCCAAAAAAGGTTACGAAGCGCCCCTCCCGGTTGAAGGATAAATTTGGCTATTTCTCGAAACAAATAAGAAAATGCCAAAATGAAATGGAGGGTTCCGTCAAATGAAAAATGTCAGCAGGTTTACCGCGCTTGCGCTTGTACTGCTGCTGCTCGTTAGCCTGTGCGGCGCGGCTTCTGCGTCGAGCGGCTTTTTCCCGAACTATCAGATGCTGCTGGACTTCTGCGGCGGCGATACCACAAAGGCAAGTGCGGAGATGGAGCGCTACAACGCCTGGTATGTGACGTTCATCAGCCAATATGGCGACCCGTCCTACAGCCCGTATGCGCGTTCCCAGTTCAGCAGCGCGGCGGCGAGCGCCGGGTTTACATCTTCCAACGGCTTCTATTTCTATACGCCCAGCTATCCGTCGTATCCTTATCCCTATCCCTATCCGCAGCCGCAGCCCTGCCCCTATTATCCCTACTACCCTTACTATCCGTACACCCCCACGGACTCCACTGCCTACGCGCCTGTGCAGGCCGTTGCACAGCCGACGCAGCGCGCTGTCCGGCTTGCCGCTTCGCAGGAGGAATATGCGGCGCATTTCCTCACCGGTGAAACGAGCGTGGTCGGGAGCAGCCTGGTGTTCGACACGAAGAGCCGCGATACCGCTGAGCTGGACCGTGAGGATATTTACGTGACCGGGGCAACGCTCGTTACGTCTACGGGCGAGACGTTTAACTGGTCCTTTGCTGCCGAGGGAGAGACGGTTGATACCGGCATCGCCCGCCTTGTTATCACCTTTGGTGAATCGTGCAAGGCGACGCTGACCGCGACGGTTTCCAACGGCGCGGGCAGCCGGGATGTGGAGTGCGCCGAGCGTACGATTTCCGCTGTGGGCGGCGAGTCCCTTGTTGTGAGCATTACGGCTTATGACATCAATGGCAATGTGATCGATATTGCCGGCGAGAACGATACGGCTGACGGTACGTAAAACGTGGGCTGACACGCCTGCGAGCGCAAACGGCGCCATTTACAAAGCGCCTTCTTGCCAAGACGGCAAGGGGGCGCTTTTTTGTGCCTGCCGGAGAAAAG
>DVLH01000043.1 GCA_018715585.1 Candidatus Aphodomonas merdavium | reverse complement strand
ATGGAGCGGGTGCAATGGGCGGTTGAGGCGCCGGAGGGCACCTGGTCGCTGCCGGCGACGCTCAAGGCGCACCGCTTTGCGGGCGGCGTCATGCGCGCTACGCTCGTGCTGGCCGACGGCCAGCAGCTGATTGCGGCCAGCCGCATGCCTTCGGCCACGGAGAACGGCACGGCTGTGCGCGTTTGGTGGGATGAGAACACGGCGGCGGTGGTGACGGAATGAAAAAGCGGAGCAAAAAAACATGGCTGTGCGCGCCGCTTTACCTGTGGTGCATCCTCTTTGTCGGGCTGCCCCTGGTGTACGTGGCGGGCGTGTCGTTTTGTACGCGCGACGCCACATGGGGCATTACCGCCGTCTTTACGCTGGAAAACTACCGCATGATTGTGGACCCGATGTACCTGCGGGTGTTTACCGAGTCGCTGCTGCTTTCCGCCGTGTGCACGGTGATTGCGCTTTTGATCGGCTATCCTTTTGCTTATGCGATGGTGAAGGCGACGCCTGCGCGGCAGGCGCTTTTGATGATGCTGGTGATCGTGCCGTTTTGGACGAGCGCGCTCATCCGCGCGAACGGCTGGATGCTGATTTTGCGGGCGAACGGGCCGATCAACAGCGCGCTCAAGGCGCTGGGCGTGATTCAAAGGCCGCTCAAGCTGCTCTATACGCGCGGGGCCGTCATGCTCGGCTATGTCTATACGATGCTGCCGTTTACCATCCTGCCCTGCTATACGGCGCTTGCACGGATGGACTTTTCGCTCGTCGCCGCCGCGCGCGATTTGGGCGCCCGCCCGCTGCGCGTGTTTTTTACGATAACGCTTCCTTTGACGATGGGCGGCGTGATGAGCGCCGTAACGCTGACGCTGATCCCAAGCCTGGGCATCTTCTTCCTTTCCGACCTGCTCGGCGGAGGCAAAACGGTGCTCATCGGCAATCTCATTCAAAACCAACTGCTTACGGCCCGCAATACGCCCTTTGGCGCGGCGCTTTCGGTTGTGTTGCTGCTTTTGACGGCGCTGGTGATGTGGGTGCAAAGAAAAATGGGCGGAGAAACGAGGATCCTATAGCATGCAAGCGGTGGAAAAGAGAAAAAGGCGCGGCCGCGCGGTATACATCGCCATTGTGCTTACGTTCTTATATTTGCCCATGCTGATGGTGGCGCTTTTTTCGTTTAACCCTTCCAAGACGGCGGGCGTGATGACGGGCTTTACGCTGGAATGGTACCGCGAGCTGTTTACCGATAAGGAAATTGCCAAGACGCTGGCCAACTCGCTCAAGCTGGCGGCGCTGTCGGTGGGCACGGCGGCGGTGATCGGCACGGCGGGGGCCGTGGCGCTGGCGCGCAAGCGGATGCGGCTGCAGGGGATGATGGAAGGCATGGCGATGCTGCCGGCGATGGTGCCGGAGGTGGTGCTGGGCATGGCGTTTCTGGCGGCGTTCACCTTTGCGGGGCTGCGGCTTGGCATGTTGACGCTCTACATCGCCCATACGACGTTTTGCATTCCGTATATCTTTGTGCTGGTGCGCTCCCGCCTTGCGTCCATCGACCCGCAGCTGGAGGAGGCTGCGCGGGACTTGGGCGCGCGCCCCGCGCGCGTTTTTTTCGACATCACCCTGCCGCTCGCGCTGCCGGCCATCGTGGCAGGGATGCTCATGGCGTTCGCCATGTCGCTGGACGATGTGGTGATCAGCTACTTTGTCACCGGCCCCGGCGCGCAGACGCTGCCGTTGAAGGTCTATTCCAGCCTCAAGGTTGGGGTTACCCCGGAGATCAACGCGCTGTGTACGCTCACGCTTGGCCTGGTGCTTATCATCGTGCTCATCGCGCAGCGCATTCGCGGCGCGAAATCATCATAAATACTTATGGGGAGGCAAAACATGAAGCTTAAACTTGCGGCGTTTGCGCTGTCCATCGTGCTTGTATGTTCCGTGTTGGCGGGAACCGCCGGGGCGGAAGAAGAAAAAACGCTCAACGTCTTTACCTGGTCGCTGTATTTGGACCAGGACACGATCCTGACGCCGTTCACGGAAGAGACGGGCATCGAGGTGAACTACGACTACTTCGACTCCAACGAGGAGATGCTCATGAAGCTGCAAGCCGTAGATGCAGGGACGTATGATATCGTCCTGGCGAGCGATTATATTCTCGACATCGCCCGCAAGGAAGGGCTGCTCATGAAGCTCGACAAGGAAAAGCTGTCCAACTGGGACAACCTTAATCCCGTGTATCTCGGCCAGTTCTACGATCCGAATGACGAATACTGCGTGCCCTACGCGGCCGGCACGCCGCTGATCATCTATGACCCGGCGTATGTCGACTTCCCCATCACCGGCTATGCTTCGCTGTGGGACGAGCGGCTTGAGGACAGCGTGGTGCTGATGGACGATGCGCGCAACGTCATCGGCATTACGCTCAAGACGATGGGGGAAAGCTTCAACGTGACGGATAAGGCTGTGCTGGACGCTGCGGAAGAGAAGCTGATGCAGCTGAAAAAGAACATCCGCGCGCTGGATTACAACGCCCCATACGCCACGATGATCTCCGGCGAGGCGACGGTGGGCTACATGTTCACGCAGCACGTGCTCTACACGCTCCAGGAGCGGCCCGATATGGTGGTCGTCTATCCCGAGGAAGGCATGGGCTTTGGTATCGACTGCTGCGTCATTCCCGCCAACGCGCCCCATCCCGATAATGCGCACCTCTTTTTGAACTTTCTGCTGCGGCCGGAAATCGGCGCCCAGATTGCGCAGGTGCAGCTGATGCAAAACTGCAACAAGGCGGCTGACGCGCTGCTGGGGGATGATTTCAAAAACAACCCCGTCCTCTACATTCCCGATGAAGTGCTGGGCGATGCAGAATTCATCGAGGACGTGGGCGATGCGCAGCTATATTACAACGATATCTGGACTCGGTTTAAACAGTATTAAAAAACGCCCCAAACAGGAGGGTATATGCTCAAAACAATTCTTCTTGGTATTGTGCAGGGATTGGCGGAGTTTTTGCCCATTTCCTCCTCCGGCCATCTGGTGCTGTTTCAGCGGCTGATGGATATGCCGGAGACGGGTTTGCTGCTGGAAATCCTTTTGCATGTGGGCACGCTTTCGGCTGTGCTGGTTTACTTCTGGCACGATTGGCTGGAGATGCTCAAGCACCTGTTTTCCAGCCGCACCGTGCGGCTGCTGATTGTGGCGACGCTGCCCGCCGTCGTGGTCACGCTGCTGTTTAACGATTGGATTGAGAGCGTGTTTTCCGGCTGGTTCCTGGGGTTTAGCTTCCTGATTACGTCGCTGCTGCTGTTTGCGTCGGACACGCTTGCGCGCCGTTCGGGCGCGGACCGTTTGCGGCGCAGCGCGCATAGCGAGAACATGTGCTATGGCCAAGCGCTGGCGATGGGCTGCATGCAGGCCGTGGCCATTTTGCCCGGCGTTTCGCGCTCCGGTTCCACAATTGTGGGCGGGCTGGCATCCGGCGTGCCCAAGCGCACGGCGGCTAAGTTCTCCTTCCTCATGAGCGCGATTGCAACGCTGGGGTCGCTCGTGTATAAATTCGGGGATTTGCTGGAAGCGCTGCAAACGGGCGGCGCGGTGTTTGAAGGCGGTTGGACGGCCGCCGTGCTGGGCATGATTGCGGCGGCCATCAGCGGTTATCTGGCTATCCGTTGGATGCTGCGGCTGATTGAGCGCGTAAGCCTGCGCTATTTCGGGGTGTACACGGCGGTGGTCGGCCTGCTCGTTTTGTGCGACCAGCTGTTTGTCGGCGCGTTTTTTGAAAGGATCCTGTAACAGTTTTCGGGAGGTACGGCGTGCTGCGGTTTTACTTTGGGGTCATGGGAAGTTCCAAGACGGCGATGCTGCTCATGCAGCGCCATAACTATATCCAGCAAGGCTATAACTGCGCGCTGATTAAACCTTCCGTCGATACGCGCAAAGGGGCGGATATTGTCTACTCGCGCGTGGGGTTGCAAGCACACGCGGATATTGTGCTGGAACCGGATCACAGCGTGCGCGAGCAGCTGCTCTGGTTTGAAACGCGAAAGCCCGGCGGCACGCTGCAGCATGTGTTTGTGGACGAAGCGCAGTTCCTCACCGAAGCGCAGGTGATTGAGCTGGCGGAGATGGCAGGCAGCCTGGAAATCCACTGCTATGGTTTGAAAACCGACTTTCGCGGCGATTTTTTTCCCGGCTCCGGCGCATTGCTGCGCTTTGCGGCGTTCTTTCAGGAGCTGGACCAAAGCCTATGCTGGTGCGGCGCGAAGGCGACGATGAACACGCGCGTGGACCAGGCGGGCAACGTGCTCAAAGAGGGCGCGCAGGTGCTCATTGACGGCGGAGAGGCTGCGCCCATCCGTTACATCGGGCTGTGTTATCAACATTGGCTGCACGGCAAAAGCGGCATCAACGGCAACGTGTAGCCGCCGTGCGAGAGGCGTCCGGGAAGGCGAAAGACCATCCCGGGCGCTTTGTTGTATAGAGAAAAGCATCCGCCGGGCGCGCGGCATGAAAAAGCCTTGGGCGGCCAAAGGAACCCCGCATCGAGCGGAAGGCTATCGCGTTTGGTCCGGAGCACGGGAAAAAGGCGCTTTGCAAAAAAAGCGGCGGCAGGGGAATCCCAGCAATGGGAGCAGAAAGGACATGGAAGCGCAAGCGTGCTTTTGCCGCATTTCCCTGCCGGTAGCGGCGCCGCCAAAGAGCCCGGCCTCGCCCTTTCCGGGAGGTGTGCAAGAGAAGCGCGGCAGGCCCTGCCGGAAAGCGCACCCCGCAAACGATAAGCCGCCGGAACGGCCGGCCGCAATAAAAAACGGACGCCGGAACAAACCGGAGAAAGCGGCATGCCGCGCGGTTGCGGCGGATGCGCGGGCCGTGTCCGCAAAAAAATCCCCCGGCAAACGCCGGGGGACGCTGTTTTTCGGTTTGATAACCGGTGTTAGAAGTTGAAACGGCTGGCTTGGCCGCCCAACACCTTTTGTGCGGCCGCCTTGCTCACCTCTTCGTAGTGATCAAACTGCATGGTGAACACGCCGCGGCCCTGCGTGCGGCTGCGAAGGTCCGTCGAGTAGCCAAACATCTCGGAGAGGGGCAGCATGGCGTCGATCACCTGCAGCCCGGCGCGCACGTCCAGACGCGTTACATGGCCGCGCTTGGAGGAGATATCGCCCATTACATCGCCGACATATTCGTCCGGCACGACGATTTCCACCTTCATTACGGGCTCCATCAGCGCAGGATCTGCTTTGGCGTTGGCCTCGCGGAACGCCATGGAACCGGCAATCTTGAAGGCGATTTCGTTGGAATCGACCTCGTGCGTGGCGCCGTCGATGAGCACGGCGCGGAAGTCCACCACGGGGTAACCGCCCAGCGCGCCGGAAAGGGATGCCTCGCGGATGCCGCTGTCGATTGCCGCGGCGAACTCCTTGGGGATGATGCCGCCGACCGTTTCGTTGACGAACTCATAGCCCGCGCCGGATTCGCGCGGCTCGATGCGGATGGTACAGGCGCCGAACATACCATGGCCGCCCGTCTGGCGGATGTAGCGGCCTTCCGCCTGCGCCACCTTGCGGATGGTTTCTTTGTATGCAACCTGCGGTTTGCCGACGGTCGCTTCCACCTTGAACTCGCGCAGCAGGCGGTCCACGATGATTTCCAGGTGCAATTCGCCCATGCCAGCGATGATCGTCTGGCCCGTTTCCTGGTCCGTATAGGTGCGGAAGGTCGGGTCTTCCTCCGCGAGGCGGATCAGCGCGGTCGTCATGCGCTCCTGGCCCGCCTTCGTCTTGGGCTCGATGGCCACGCGAATGACGGGATCAGGGAATACCATGCTTTCCAGCACGAGCGGGTGCTTTTCGTCGCAGAGCGTATCGCCCGTCGTCGTCTCGCGCAGGCCCACAACCGCGGCGATATCGCCTGCATAAACGGCGTCCGTCTCTTCGCGGTGGTTGGCGTGCATGCGCAGGATGCGCCCCATGCGCTCGCGCTTGCCCTTGGTGGCGTTGTAGATGACGCTGCCCGATTCCAGCTTGCCGCTGTAGACGCGGAAAAATGCCAGCTTGCCCACGAACGGATCGGCCATGATTTTAAACGCCAGCGCGCAGAAAGGCTCGTCGTCGCTGGGATGGCGGATCTCTTCTTTGGATTCGTCGCGCGGGTTCATGCCCACAATGGGGGGCACGTCGAGCGGCGAGGGAAGATAGAGGGTGATTGCGTCCAGCAGGGGCTGCACGCCTTTGTTGCGGTAGCTCGAACCGCACAGCACGGGCGTAGCTTTCACGGCAATCGTCGCACGGCGCAGCGCAGCTTTGAGCTGCTGCTCGTCGGGGTCGTCGCCGTTGAGATAGATTTCCATAATTTCATCGTCCACGTCGGCCAGCCGCTCGATCATTTGCGAACGGGCGAGCTCCGCAGCTTCCTGATAGCCGTCCGGGATGGGTTCTTCGCGCACATCGCTGCCATCGTCGGAGTAATACTGGCACGCGTCCATGCGGATGAGGTCGATGATGCCGCGGAAGTCCCCTTCGCTTCCGATGGGGATCTGTACCGGGATGGGATGGGCGCTGAGGCGGTCTTCCATCATGTCCATCACGCGCTGGAAATCAGCGCCGGTGATGTCCATTTTGTTGACATAGGCGATGCGGGGCACGTTGTATTTGCTGGCCTGGCGCCAAACGGTCTCGCTCTGCGGTTCTACGCCGCCCTTGGCGCAAAACACTGCCACCGCGCCGTCCAGCACGCGCAGGGAGCGCTCTACCTCCACGGTAAAATCCACGTGGCCTGGCGTATCGATAATGTTGATCTGGTGGCCGTTCCACATGCAGGTTGTGGCGGCGGATGTGATGGTAATGCCGCGTTCCTGCTCCTGCTGCATCCAGTCCATCGTTGCCATGCCCTCATGCACTTCGCCTACGCGGTGCACGCGGCCGGTGTAATAGAGAATGCGTTCGGTGGTCGTCGTCTTTCCGGCATCGATATGCGCCATGATGCCGATGTTGCGCACCATTTCAAGCGGATGGCTGCGAGGCATAGTAGCTCCTTTCCTTGCGCACCGTCTTCACCCTTGGTGAACCCCGGCGTTCTTTCCTGCTTTGCCGGCTGGCGCCGGCGCAGGCACTTTGTCTCCCGCGAAAAACGAGGGCGGGGGAAACAAGCGCAAAGCGCTCTTTTTTCCCACCGCCCCATTGAGCCGGGATACTACCAGCGGTAATGTGCGAACGCTTTGTTCGCCTCCGCCATGCGGTGCATTTCCTCTTTGCGCTTGACCGCGTTGCCCGCGTTGTTGGCAGCGTCCATGATTTCGGCAGCCAAGCGTTCGGACATGCGGCGTTCGCCGCGCTTGCGGGAGAACTCGACCAGCCAGCGAAGCGCCAGCGTTTGACGGCGCTCAGGACGAATCTCCATAGGCACCTGGTAGGTAGCGCCGCCGACGCGGCGAGCCTTGACTTCGAGCTGCGGCAGGATGTTGTTCATGCCGGCCTGGAAAACTTCCAGCGGATCCTTGCCGGTCTTTTCTTTTATCATTTCAAAAGCATCGTAGCACACGCTCTGCGCCACACCGCGCTTGCCGTCGAGCATGATCTGGTTGATCAGCTTGGTGACGACGGTGGTGCCGTAAACGGGATCCGGCAGCACTTCGCGCTTGGGGATAAATCCACGTCTGGGCATTCGATAACCCTCCTGAATTTGCAGTCGGCCACTTTTCGCTTGATTCGTTCTAATCGTTGTAAGCGCGAACTTTCAGCAAAAATGGAATGGATGAGAGCAACGGGCTGTCCGCGCTGCGCGCGAACCCACCTTTCCGAAGGCTTACTTCTTCGGTTTTTTCGCTCCATAGAGCGAACGGCCCTGGTTCCGCTTGGCAACGCCGGCAGCGTCGAGAGCGCCGCGGATGATGTGGTAGCGGACGCCAGGCAGGTCGCGCACACGGCCGCCGCGGATGAGGACGACGCTGTGCTCCTGCAGGTTGTGGCCGATGCCCGGGATATAGCAGGTGCCTTCGATCTGGTTCGTGAGGCGAACACGGGCGATCTTGCGCAGCGCAGAGTTCGGCTTCTTGGGCGTCGTGGTCTTGACGCTCAGGCAGACGCCGCGCTTTTGCGGGCACTTTTGCAGAATCGGGGCGGTCGACTTGTTGACGACTTTCTCCCTTCCCTTACGGATCAGCTGATTGATCGTGGGCATGGAAGCACCTCCTTGGAAATATATATCAAGCTCCTTGCGGAAGCCGGATACCGTCAGGCTTTGAGAAGGGCGGCCACGGCGGCGCTTACGCTGATCCCGCACGCCTTTCCCAGCTGCTGCATGGCAGCGACCTCTTCAACGCGCACGCCCGCCTTTTCGCAGGCGTTTACGACAGGTTGGGTGACGAAGGGGTCCGCGTCGCGGGCGACATACACCCGCTCAACAGAGCCAGCCGCTACAGCCCGCAGCACTTGGCGCGCGCCAACCACGCGGCGAGAAGCGTCGCTCAGCAATTCCGGCATGTCCTTTCCTCCTTCGCACAGAGGTCTGTCGCCCGGCGCACTTTTACTATGCGCCATTGCGGCAACTTGTATACGATAGCACATTTGTCAACCGCCTGTCAAGGCGTTTGGACAAAAAAACGCTTCCCCATGCCCTTTGCGCGCGTTAAAATCTGCCGCGCAGCTTAAGAATGGCGCGTTCGGGTGCGTCCTTGCTGTTGCCCCAGGGCTTGTCCGCGTTGCGAAAGTCAAACTTCTGTGTAAACCAAAACAGCTCCTGTTCCACCCGTTCGAGGTTCGCTTTTTGCAGCGCATCCAGCGCGTCGGAGAACGCCTGCGCTTTTTTTTGCGGCAGCGTCTGCGCGGCCATGTTTGCCAGGGCGCGCGCGTGCGGCATGCAAAAGCCTTTGGAGGCGGAAAACGTTTCGCGGAACGATTCGTCCGTGCCGAACAGGTGCAGCACCGTATACAGATAGCGGTCCATCGTGGCGTTTAGCCTGTCGCAGAGAATGCAGCTTTCCGCCTCTTGCGCCGGGACGCTCCGCCGTGAAAACAGCCCGGCGCGCGGCGCAGGCGCCTGCCGTTTGCCGGTGGCCTGCTGCATGTGGGTATGGGTGATCAGCGCCAGGCCCAGGCGGTTGTTTAAGGAAAGCATCTGCGCAAAATGCCGCGCGCAAAATCCTTTTTGGTTGACTTCCAGGCGCACGTCGGACTCCATGACGGAGCCTCCCAGAAAGTTTTGCGCATATGTGGCTTCGGCGTTTTGCTTTAGGTCGCACAGGGGGCATTCGCTTTCGGTGCGAAAAGCGTCCCAGACGGGGATGGTGTCGAGATGATAGCGCATAGCCGTCTCCTTCCGTTTGTCAACGATTATAGCGGCATTTGCCGCGCGCTGCAAGCATAGGCTCTGCAAGGAGGGATTGCCATGCGGCGCAGGCGGAATCGGTTTGGGCAAAGGGTGCGCGTGGATCTGCTGACGCTAGCGCTTGTGCTCGCTGCGGGGGCATGTGTTGGGGCGGGGATGACGGACGCCATGGACGTTGCGGCCGTGTTTGCGCCCCAGGATGCCGGCACAACGCAAACGGCGACGCTCCTGCTGCCCCAGCAGCAATGGTATTTGCTCTATGAAGGGGGGCAGGCGGTCGCTGCGTGCGCAACGCTGCTGGAGGCGGAAATTGCGCGCGAGCAGCGCAACGTGGCGCTGGAAATTGAAAGCGTAAACGCCGATGCGTTAGAACTGCGCGTAACGGCGGAAAAGAGCCGCCTGGACGCGCTGCAGGAGGCCGCCAATGTTGTGGAGAGAACGCTTTCGGCGCTAAGGGCAATGGAGGTGCTTGAACCGCAGGAGCGCACACAATACGCACAACTGCGTCAGGCGGAGCTGCGCACAGACTGCCGCACCATTGGCGCGCGCCTGGAAGGCGTGGAAAACCCCGTGGCGATGGGGCTTGCCGGGCTTGCCAACGCATGCCTTGCTGCGATGGAAGACCTTGCAGAAAGCGCGCAGGACCAGGAGCTGAATGCGGCGCGCGCCACGCTCGTGCAGCAATACGTCTCTTATGCGGCCTATGTGGAAGCGCAGGGCGGCGGGGAACAGGAAGCGTCATAGCCGGCTTTTGCGCCCGGCGGAGGAACGGCGCGGCAAGCGGCTCTGCGCTTTGGCCTGCGGTGCGCTTTGAAGCGCTGCCGCTCCTTGCGGCTGCGGGCAGTGTGGCGCAGCTGCAAAGAAACGGCATGGCTGCCGGCCGGGCCCTTGCGCAAAGCGCACGTGGCAGGGCGGTTTTCAGCGCCGCGGGTTTTCGGCCCCCGAAGCCGCAGGCACGGCGGGGAGTGCGCCGCGTTCGTTTTCTGGCAGCAGCACCGTGAACGTGCTGCCCGCCCCCGGTGCAGTTTGCAAGCGGATCTCTCCGCCGCATAGGTCCAAAATCCGCTTGGCGATGGAAAGGCCCAGCCCGTTGCCCTCCGTGCTGTGCGACGAATCCCCTTTAAAAAACTGATCGAATACCCGCTGTGCGGTTGCTTCCTCCATGCCGGGGCCTTGGTCGCGGATGGCGGCAACGATATACCCATGGCGGCGGTGGAGCGAGACGGAGATCTCCCCCCCTTGCGGGGAAAACTTGATTGCGTTGGACAGCAAGTTAAGCCAGACGTGGTCCATGACATCCTCGTTGCCGAAGTATTCAACCGCTTCCAAATCGCCCAGCAGGACGATGTCTTTTTTCATCCAGCTCTCTTGCAGCCGGCCGATGCACTGGCGGATCTGCTCGTCAAGCGCATAGGGCTTTTGACCGGCCAGGATCTGCGTGTTTTCATATTTGCAAAGGAGCAGTACGCTGGCGGCCATCTGCGTGAGACGGTCCATCTCGCGGATGATGGCGTCGAGCGCGCTGCGGCGTTCCTGTTCGGTTAAATCGCCGCGCTTGAGAAACTGCGCATATCCCCGGAGCGATACCATCGGCGTCTTGAGCTCGTGGGAAAACGTGTTGATAAAGTCCGTATGAAAAAGCTCCACGTTGCCGAGCTCTTCCACCATCTTGTTGAAGCTGCGCACAAAATCGCCATAGAGCCCTCCCGTGCGGCGCGCGTCAATGCGCACGCTGAAATTGCCGGCGGCTACGGCCGCCGTGGCCTGGATAAGGTCCGTCAGCGGGCGCAGCGCCGTGCGGGAGACGACGGCGGAAAGCACTGAGCCGATGATCACGCTTGACCCTAGCGCCAGAAGCGGTATGAGCAGCGGCATGCGCGCGTTTTCTGCAAAACAGAAAATGGCGTCCAGAATCAAATAGAGCGCAAGGGCGAGGATGGAAGCGGCCAGCATCGTCGAGGGGACCATCAACGTCAAAAAAAGACGGAGCTTTTTGCTGCTATCCATGCTGTTTTTCCTCCCGGAGGATCGCCATATAACCAAACCCGCGGATTGTGCGGATTTCAAAATCCGGGTTTTCGCGGAACTTGTCGCGCAGGTTATAGACGTGCACCTCTACGGTGTGCTCGTTGACTTCGTTGTCCATGGACCAGATTTCATCCAGCAGCTGGCGCTTGGTGAACATATGGCGCGGATAGGAAAGCAACTTGAACAGGAGCAAAAACTCTTTGGGCGTGAGCTGGCGTGCACGGCCGTTTTCCGTCACCTGGAAGGAGTCGTAATAGAGCGTTGTGCCGCCGACCTGCAATTTTTTTTCGCTGGCGATTTTGCTGCGGCGCAGCAGCGCTTCGATGCGCCAGAGCATCTCGTCCTCGTCGAACGGCTTGACGATGTAATCGTCGGCCCCGCTGAGGAAACCCTGGTGCATATCCGCCTTGCTGCCCAGCGCCGTCACAATCAGCACGGGGATATCGCGGCGGCTTTCGCGCAGCGTGCGGGTGAATGCGAAGCCGTCCAGATTTGGCAGCATGGCGTCCACCACGGCGAGATCGACGTGCTGGCGTTCCATCAGCGCCAACGCCTGGACGCCGTCGGCGGCGGGATGCGCGGCATATCCTGCTTTTTTCAGCACCGTGGCCATCAAACGGCGCGTGCTCTCGTCGTCCTCGACGATGAGGATATTAAACGTGGGGGACCCTCCTTTGCGACAGTGCCGTTGGAAAACGCGAACCCGGCAAGCGCCGGGTTCGCGATAGAACTTATACCGGGAAAGAGCGTTATTTGTTCGTGCCGTAAAGCGGGCCGTACGCGGCGCAGGCGCGGAAATCCGCTCCCTGCGGATCCTGCGCGCCAAACGCGCCCCACGCGGCCGGCCGGTACACCTGGTCTGCCGGGACGTTGTGCATCGCCACGGGGATGCGCAGCATCGAGCAGAAGGTGATCAAATCGGCGCCGATGTGGCCGTAGCTGATGGCGCCGTGGTTGGCGCCCCAGTTGTTCATCACTTCGTAGGCGGTGCGGAACGGGCTGCCGACGACGCCGTCGCAGCGCGGGGCAAACCAGGTGCAGGGCCAGGTGTAGTCGGTGCGCTTCCAGAGCGTGTCGGTTACTTCATCCGGCAGGGCGACCGTCCAGCCTTCGGCAATTTGCAGCACGGGGCCCAGGCCCTTGACGAGGTTGAGGCGAATCATCGTGCAGGGCATTTCCGCACGGGTGACAAAGCGGGAAGAATAGCCGCCGCCGCGGAAATAGCCAAGATCGGCGTAGTTGAACGTGGTTGCCGCGAGGATGTTTTTCTGGTCCTCTTCCGTCACGTTCCACCACTGCTTCATGACGCCCTGGCCGTTTTCGTCCTTGGCTTCGCCGTTGGCGTCCATGCAGCAGGCGCCGGAGTTAATCAGGTGGATGACGCCGTCGCTTTCCTTGGCGTGGCCTTCGATTGCATAGCCCGTGACGCGCTTGATGGCCTCGCCGCTCCAGTAGGTGCGCACGTCGGCGAACATCTGCGCCCGGTTTGTCAGCAGCTTCATAAACAGCATGCCCAGGCCGTTGAGCACGTCGTTTTCCGTGGCGAGGATGTACGGTTCGCGCGCGCCGTTCCAGTCGAAGGAGGTGTTGAGAATCGACTCGCCAAAGTCGCAGTTGGGATAGAAGTCCGTCCACTGGCGCTGGCCCTGGAAGCCGGCGGCGATGGCGTTGTGGCCGACGCGCTCCTCCTCGCGCCCTTGGGGCAAGTTGGGGTTGCCGTTCATGAGGTCTTTGATGATGCAGGCCATCTTGACGACGAACTCCCAGTCGCTGTCCTTCTGCGCACGGCTACGCTGCAGGGCGTCGGGGTTTTTGTCAAAACCTTCCTTGCAGTTCTCTTTCGTCCACTGCAGGGCGCGCTGGTATTCCTTCTCGTCGTAGATGCCTTCGGTCATGCGGCGGATGATTTCGACTTCGTCCACGGATTCCACGCGCATGCCCAGGTAGTCCTCGATAAACTGGCTGTCGAGGATGGAGCCGCCGATGCCCATGCAGATGGAACCGATTTGCAGGTAGCTCTTGCCGCGCATCGTAGCCACGGCAACGGCCGCACGGCCGAAGCGGAGCAGCTTTTCACGCACGTCGCAGGGAATGCTGGTATCGTCCAGGTCCTGCACCTCATGGCCGTAGATGCCAAAGGCCGGCAGGCCCTTTTGCGCATGGGTGGCCAGCACCGACGCCAGGTAGACGGCGCCGGGGCGCTCCGTGCCGTTAAAACCCCATACAGCTTTGATCGTCTGGCGATCCTGGTCCATGGTTTCGGAGCCGTAGCACCAGCACGGCGTTACGGTCAAAGTAATATCCACGCCCTCGCGGCGGAACTTGTCCGCGCAGGCGGCGCTTTCGGCGACGCGGCCGATGGTCGTGTCGGCGATGACGACTTTGACCGGCTCTCCGTTGGAGTAGCACAGGTTTTCTTCGTAGAGCTTTTTGGCGGCTTTCGCCATGTTCATCGTCTGGTCTTCCAATCCTTCGCGGACCTTGAGGGGGCCTCGGCGGCCGTCGATAACGGGCCGGATGCCGATGACGGGATATTGACCGATGAGCCTTGATTGCATATGCGATCTATCCTCCTTATACCTGGTTGTTTTTTACAATCACTGCCATTCATTATAGCGGGATTTGCCATGAGTTGCAAGGCTGTGTGCAAGAATTCTCTCGGGAGATTCCGGCCGTTTATGCGGGCTCGTCGCAAAAGGCGGCGGTGTTCTGGCGGATATAGGCCGTCAGCTTTGCCACGCCGTCCGCACGGTTGAACGCGCGCAGGTAAGGCAGGCGCAGCCTGTCGGGGCGCGGCGAGGAAGCCGCCTGAAGCATAAGGCTTGCCGCCTCCTGCAGGCCGAGCGTGTTGAGCGCCGAGGCGCAGAGGGTGAGCAGCTCGCTTTGCTCGCCTTTTTTCAGCACCGAAAAACCGCTGTAATTGACGGCACGGGTGACGGCATAAATCAGATAGACCGCCTGACGCTCGAGCGAAAGCTTGGAGACGACGGCGAAGGCATCGGAGCGGTCGGGCGCCATTTTGCTCTGCAGGTTGCAGATAACGGCCCGCATAAGCTCTTCCTCCGCAAGGCCGGAAAGCATCTGCTGCGTCAGGTGGCTGTAGCGGGCGCAATCCTTCGCTGCGGTCTGTGCGTTGGTGCGGGAAGTAAGGCGCCTCTGGCGCAGCTTCCATACGATCAGGGCAATTGCGAGCGCAGCAAAAAAGGCGGCGGGAATCGGGTTTTGCATCGGCGTGCTTCCTCCTTCAATGTCCAGAAGTATAGCACAGCGGCAGGGGATTGAAAAGCGCCGTCGTTTCTTATATACTTACAAGCAGAATAGGTTACGAACCGAAAAGGGGTGTATCCAATGATCGACCTGACCATCCATCCAGAGGGCTTAGCCCATAATGTTCTGCGGGCGCGTGAGAAGGGCATCGTCATCCCCACGTTTGCGCAAATGCGGGACCCGTCAAAGGTGCCCGAGGAAGTTCTCGGCAAGCTCAAACGGACGGGCCTGTGGGATGTGGACCCCGTCAACCTTTTCCGCATTACCTGGAAGAACGAACCCACGGACCGCGGCGGCCTGTTTGGCAAGCCCAACTACATCGAACTGCCCACGCGGCTGACCGGCGTTCC
Organism: Candidatus Aphodomonas merdavium; assembly: GCA_018715585.1. Taxonomy (GTDB): domain Bacteria; phylum Bacillota; class Clostridia; order Christensenellales; family Aristaeellaceae; genus Aphodomonas; species Aphodomonas merdavium. The sequence continues at coordinate 2,832 of DVLH01000043.1, read as the reverse complement.
GGCGCGCATCGTGGCGCTCGTCGGCAAGTGGTTCCCCACGGGCTGCCACAAGGTGGGCGCGTCGTTTGGCTGCCTGGTGCCGCGCCTTGTTACGGGGCAGTTTGACGCCTCGTGGCAAAAGGCTGTCTGGCCTTCGACGGGCAACTATTGCCGCGGCGGCGCGTTCAACTCCAAGCTGCTGGACGTCAACGCCATCGCCATCCTGCCCGAAGGCATGAGCCGCGAGCGGTTTGACTGGCTGCGCACCATTGTGGGAGAGATTATCGCCACGCCCGGCTGCGAGTCCAACGTCAAGGAAATTTTCGATAAATCCAACGAGCTGAAAAAGCTCGCCGAATGCGTCATCTTCAACCAGTTTGAGGAGATGGGCAACCATCTGTGGCATTATGAGATTACCGGCAACGCCATGGCGGAGGTCATGCAGCAGCTCGGCGGCAACGCGCGCCTTGCAGGCGCCTGCTTTACGACGGGCAGCGCCGGGGCCATCGGTGCGGGCGACCGCCTCAAGGAGCTCTATCCGGCGATGAAGCTGGCGGCGTGCGAGGCGCTGCAATGCCCGACGCTCCTGCAAAACGGGTTTGGCGAGCACCGCATCGAGGGCATTGGCGACAAGCATGTGCCGTGGATCCACAACGTGCGCAACACGGATATGGTCATCGCCATCGACGATGAGGACAGCCAGCGGCTGCTGGCGCTGTTTAACGAGCCGCAGGGGCGCGCCTTCGCCATGGAGGAGCTGGGGTTGACCCAGGAGGAAGCGGAGCAGCTTGGCCTGTTTGGCATTTCCGGCATTGCCAACTTGCTCAGCGCAATTAAGATGGCAAAGTACTACGAGTTCACCGAGCAGGACGTCGTCTTTACGGTGCTGACGGATACGGCGGAGATGTACCGCAGCCGCGTGGAGGAACTGCGCGAGCAGTACGGCGAATACACCCCGCAGCGCGCTGCGATGGATTATGCGCTGCGCATCGCCGGACAAAAGACGGACAATATGCTGGAGCTGACCTACCCTGAGAAAAAGCGCATTCACAATTTAAAATACTACACCTGGGTGGAACAGCAGGGCAAAACGGCGCAGGAGCTCAACGCGCTGTGGTACGATCCGGAAGGGACGTGGGGCAGCGTGCACAAGCAGGCCGCGGAGATCGACGCGCTCATCGACGCGTTTAACGAGGCGGTGCGCGGATGAAGAACGTGCTATGCGCCCGCTGCATCCGCTGCGGCAAGACGTACGAACCCACGCCCGGGCTGACCACTTGCGCCTGCGGTGGCATTCTCGACATTGAATACGATTACGATTTCATCAAACAAAGCGCGACCAAGGCGTTTTTTGCCTCCTGCCAAGAGCGGACGATGTGGCGCTACCGTGCGTTTTTGCCCATTGAGCCGCAGACGCCGCTGCCGCCGCTGCGCGTCGGTGCGACGCCGCTTTACGATGTGCCGCGCCTTGCAAAGGCGGCCGGCATCGCCAGGTTGTGGCTGAAGGATGATGGCCTCAACCCCACCGCAAGCCTCAAGGACCGCGCATCCGCTCTGGCGGTGGTGAAAGCGCGCGAGGCGGGGGCGCACACGGTGGCATGCTCCTCCACGGGCAACGCGGCCTCGTCCCTGGCGGGCAACGCGGCGGCGGCCGGCCTGCCTGCGGTGATCTTTGTGCCTTCGCGCGCGCCGCAGGGAAAGGTGGCGCAGCTGCTCATCTTTGGCGCGACGGTGATCAGCGTGGAGGGCAGCTACGAGGATACGTTCCGCCTCTCGGCGCAGGCCATTGAGGAATACGGTTGGTATAACCGCAACGCCGCCGTCAATCCGTACCTGATGGAGGGCAAAAAGACGGTCGCGTTTGAGATTGCAGAGGCGCTCGGCTGGGAAATGCCGGACTATGTGGCCGTCTCCGTCGGCGACGGCTGCACCATCGCGGGCGTTTACAAAGGGTTTTACGACCTGCATGCCGCCGGGCTCATCGAGCGCATCCCGCGCCTGTTGAGCGTGCAGGCTGCGGGCTGCTGGCCCATCCACCGCGCGCTGCGCGAAAACGCGCCGCTGCGCCCCATGGAAGAGAACACGCTGGCCGACAGCATTGCCGTAGGCGTGCCGCGCAACCCGGACAAGGCGATGAACGCCATCCGCGCCTCCCACGGCGTTACGGTGGAGGTGACGGATGAGGAGATTCTGGCGGCAATGCGCCTGATGGGCCGCACGTGCGGCGTGTTTGGCGAGCCGGCAGGCGTTGCGGGCACGGCGGGCGTGCTCAAGGCTGCGGCGCAGGGCCTCATCGAAAGCGGGGCGAGCGTCGTTTCGATCGTGACGGGCAACGGCCTGAAGGATACGGCCAACGGCATCCGCGCCGCGGGCGAGCCCATTCGCATGCCGCCGGATATGCGCCGTTTGCGCCAAGCGCTGCAAGAGCGCGGCGTGGCGCAGTAACGCTTGAACCAGACCTACCGGCGCGCCGGGATTTCCCGGCGGCGCCGGTTTTTTGTCCCCGCGTCCTGGCGAACGAACGCCTGCCGTTTTTACGCGCTTGAAACCCACCGGGAAGCGCCGCGCGGTCCCCGGTAAAGTTGGCGCCGCCGAGTTGCAAGCAAAATGCCGGAGAAGGCCGGGAACGGCCGGCAGGCGCTGCGCCGTTTGGCTCGGCGCTCCTTAGGAACGCCTCGTTTCCCTCCGCTAAGCCAGCGCAAACGATCCGCCACGCCCGGCGGCTTGTTTTCAACGGAGCATCGCAAATACCGGCGCGCCGGCTCCCACTTTTTTCCTGTATGGTTGCCGTTTTGCACCCGCATGCTAACCGCATAGGAAAAAGGAGGGATGGCGTTTGGCCGTATTGTTTGG